>JAHFAA010000123.1 GCA_023250775.1 Bdellovibrionales bacterium | reverse complement strand
TCTTCGCCAGCTTCCTCACTATCAAGTTCAGCTTCACGACCAGGTGTTTTGAGATCAAATTTCTTGATCACGAAAGTGAAAAGACCATAATAGAGCAGACCCCAAATTGGACCGATAACCAAAAGCCATAAGGCATTGCTTGAGCGGGAGAAAAGAACAACGTAGTCGATCAACCCATGTGAAAAAGTCGTTCCGTGTTTGATTCCCAGGGCGATACAGACGGCGAACGCAAGTCCCGAAAGAAGAGCGTGAAAACCATATAGGATCGGAGCAACAAACAAAAAGGCAAATTCGATGGGCTCTGTAATCCCAGTCAGAAATGAAGTGAGAGCTGCGGAAATCATAATCCCGCCAACCACTTTTCTATTTTCCGGTTTTGCCGTATGCCAGATGGCCAAGGCAGCAGCGGGAAGACCCCACATTTTAAAAAGATATCCCCCGGCCAAGTTTCCGGCAGTCGGATCGCCTTGAAGATAACGAGCAATTTCACCAGTGATTTCTTTGCCAGTAGAAGGATCAATATAATGACCGATTTCAAAGAAGAAAGGAACGTTCCAGATATGGTGGAGACCAAGCGGGATAAGGGCGCGCTCAACAACGCCGTAGACGGTGAACGCGATTCCCGGACTTTCATTGGCGGCCCACAAACTCATCGCCTTAATTCCATGGCCGAGCGGTGGCCATACAACACTGAGAAGGATACCGAGAACGATTGCAGCAAAAGATGTCACAATGGGAACAAAACGTTTGCCGGCAAAAAAGGCGAGATAGGGCGGCAGCTGAATTCTGTAATAGCGATTGAAAAGAAATCCGGCAAGCATACCAATCAGGATGCCTCCGAAAACGCCGGTGTTGATCGACTGAACACCCATGATAGCATCAGTGGGGTTACCCATGAATTGCGCCATCACTCCCATGGTGGAGAGAAGGATAAAGTAGCCAACCGCCGCGGCAAGAGCACTGACACCATCATTTTTGGTCAAGCCGAGAGCAACACCAATGGCGAACATCAGTGGGATGGAACCGAAAACGGCTCCGCCTGATTGCTCGATCAATTTAGAAATAATCTCTGGCATCCAGCCAAACTTGGCGGCCCCCACACCGAGCAGGATTCCCGCAACGGGCAAGACCGAAACCGGAAGCATAAGTGCCTTCCCGATGCTTTGTAGCAAGGAAAATGATGATTTTCCGATGTTCATAACTAACTCCCTTTTTTACTATAGTAGGTCCGGCCAATAACGATTGACCAATTCTCTTACCTCTTTACCATTTGTTAATTTGAGCGCCTCTAGTGCCACTCTCTCGCATTCACTTCTATCCAGTTTTCGAATTAAAGCTTTGATCAGGGGAATATTGGGAATCGACAAGCTGAGCTCATCAACACCAAGCCCCAGAAGAATGGGGACGGCCTTTGATTCACTTGCTGTTCCTCCACAAATGCCCACCCACTTCCCATACTGATGAGCACCTTTGATGGTCATCTCAATCAGATGAAGAACGGCGGGATGAAGTCCATCGACATGGGAGGCAAGCTCATTGTGGCCACGATCCATGGCGAGAGTATATTGAGTTAAATCATTGGTTCCGATGGAAAAAAAGTCCACATGAGGCGCGAATTGCGAGGCCATCACGGCCGCCGAGGGAACCTCGATCATGATTCCGAGTTTTACTTTTGGAGCGTTTAATTTTTGTCTTTCTTCTTCCAGAATGCGCTTGGCCTCTAGCAGCTCCTCAAGCTGGCCGATCATTGGCAGCATAACATGAATTTTAGAGTGCCCCTTAACTTTTAAAATAGCGCGCAACTGTTCTCTAAAGAGTGTCGGTTTTTTCAAACTCAAACGAATGCCACGGATTCCAAGAAAAGGGTTTTCTTCATGCGGCATCGGGAGATAGGCCAGGGCCTTGTCACCACCGACGTCCATGGTTCGAATGATAAGTGGTCGCTCAGACATGGCATCCGCAATACTCTGATAAATTTCCAATTGTTCTTCTTCTGTCGGGGCATGCTCCCTGTCCAAAAAGAGAAATTCTGTGCGCAGAAGACCGACTCCTTCGGCCCCGACTTCAATCGCATTTTTGGCATCACTGAGACCGCTAATATTGGACACGACCTCGATGCGATGGCCGTCCAAGGTGCTGGCCTGCAGACCAGAATCACGCAAGGCCACGATTCTTTTTTGCTCACGAACCAATTGCTTTTGTTCCACTTCTTTTTGAAGGACATCCGAGGGATCAAGAAATAAGGCGCCGTTATCGGCATCGAGAACGGCCTGTTTTCCCTCTGGAATCTCGAGTGCGCGTTTTTCAATCCCGGCGATGGCGGGAATTCCCATCGATCTTGCTAAAATGGCGACGTGAGATGTTGCTCCACCTGTGGTGGTGGCAAACCCCAAAATTTTATTCTTATCAAATTGAGCGGTGTCTGAAGGTGTCAAATCCTCGGCAATCAAAATGACATTTTTCATTTGCGAAAGATTTTTTTGTTTGAGTCCCAGGAGACTTCGTAAAACTCTATTCCCAATATCTTTCAGGTCGTTTGCTCGACCGGCAATTAATTCATTTTTCAAGGCCAGAAGTCTTTGTCGCTTACTTTGAATGGTATGATCCCAGGCGTAAGCACTGGAGTAACCATGATTGATGAGAGAGACGACTTCATCAAGCAGTTCCGGATCTTCAAGCATGGCAAGGTGGGCGCTGAAGATGGCACTCTTGTTGGCGTTGGCCGGATTGACCTGCATTTCTTCTTGAAGTTGTTTTAGCTCAAGTCTGGCATGAGTGAGGGCGGCCTCAAGCTTCTGCATTTCATTCTTCGAATCAGACGCTTTTTCAAGATAGTCGAACTTTTCTTGTTTGATATGAGCAATGTTTCCAATGACGATGCCATCAGAAGCACTGACACCGACAAAAGTTTTTTCATTACTTTTAATCAGGGTGTGAGTTTTATTGTTTTGAACGGCACTCTCTTTATGAAATGTCTCGAGTTCTTTTTCTT
The DNA here is from genome assembly GCA_023250775.1 of Bdellovibrionales bacterium. GTDB lineage: Bacteria > Bdellovibrionota > Bacteriovoracia > Bacteriovoracales > Bacteriovoracaceae > GWA2-49-15. Next base: position 6,743 of record JAHFAA010000123.1, on the reverse strand, counting down.
CAATTTCCACCAGCGATGTGAGAACGGCCTTGACGGCCTGGTTGGCATCCGGTCCGACGGCCACAATAATTATTTCATCATCCTTAGCGATTGAAAGGGCGAGCACCGAAACGATACTGGAAAGCGGAGCGCTCTGGTTACCTTTCACAAGATCAATATCGCAGTGAAAGTTTTTAGCAAGCTCTGCCAAGCGGGCCGCCGGGCGGGCATGCATGCCGGCGGGAAGTCGAACGCAAAAAGGGACAGACTCAAACACCGCCGCACTTAAATCTGACTTTGAGGGCGCCACTGCAACCGCGCGTGTTTGATTAAAGTTCAAGGTGGCGAGTGAAGATCTTCCACGGGTAACTTTGCTCGTATGATTAAAACGATATTCAAATTTTGTCACCTTGGGATCATCGATAAGTACCATGACCGAGACCAGAGACATTCCCGACGAGGCGATGAGGTCGGGATCAAATTCGATAAGCTCTTGCCCTTCTTGAACATACTCACCAATCTTGACCAGCGGGCGAAATCCCTTGCCTTTCAAGTTGACGGTGTCAAGGCCGATGTGAAGAAGAATTTGATTTCCATTTTCTGACTGGATCGTGACGGCATGATGAGCGGAGTGCAGTTGAACAACTTTGCCTTTACAAGGAGAGGTCAACATATTTTCAATTGGGTCGATGCCAATTCCATCGCCCACCATTTTCCCGGCAAAAACCTGATCGGGAACCTCTTCAATTGGAAGGATAATTCCACTCAGAGGAGACTTTAAATCAAGAAAGATATTTTTCGTTTCCAATGGATAACTCGTTCATTAATGGGGTTGAGTAAATCGCGTATTTCTAGGTCTAAAAAAGCATGGTGTCAAACCATTATGAGATATATCATTTAAAAAGTTTCCACACAGTTCCTATGATGAAATGGTCGGGCCAAAATGGCTCCAGGATATTAGACTAAAAAGCAGAATGGAATCTCTATGAAATTACGACTCGGACTCGATATTGGTGGCACAAAAATGGAAGCGGCGATCTTGGCCACACACCCGGAAGGCAACGACGTGGTGGCACGCGAACGCATTCCTACACAACGGGAAGAAGGCTTCGAAAGCGTTTTTAAGCGCATGCTTGACCTGATTGCCAGCGTCATCAACCAAAATGGCACGGATATCGGCGAGCTAAAGAGTATTGGCGTTGGTCTGCCTGGCGCTGTTGATCCCAAAACTCAGAAAATGCTAAACGGAAATACCTCTTTATTCATAGGCCACGACCTTGCGTCGCTCTTAAAAAAAGCGCTGAACTATTCTGGGCCTATTGGTATTGCCAACGATGCCAACTGTTTTGCCCTGGCCGAGGCCATGCTGGGCGTGGGAAAAAAACATGCGGAAGAGCAAAGAACGACTCCTGAAAAATTGACCTCCATCGGCATCATTCTTGGCACCGGCGTCGGAGGCGGGTTAATTGTGGAAGGCCGCGCGCTGGAAGGAAAAAGTGGCGGGGCGGGAGAAATCGGCCACACTCAGCTCGACCCCAATGGCCCTGAATGTTTTTGCGGACGACGAGGTTGCGCGGAAACTTTTTTATCAGGCAAGGGGCTGGAAAGCTGGTATGCCGCCCGCTACAAAGAACAATACTTCGCCATGCAAATTTTCGATCGCGCCCTCATGCAGGATAAAAAGGCCATCGAGGCCTTGGAAATTTATCGTAAATATCTCGACCAATTCATGCTTAACCTGATCAATTTTTTCGATCCGGATTTTTTGGTTTTGGGTGGCGGTGTAAGTTTACAACCGGCGATCTATGAAGGACTGGAAGAACGAGTTTGGAAGAAAACTTTTATCCCGTACACCCATCCGCGAATTTATCAAAATATGCTGGGAGATTCGGCCGGAGTCATCGGGGCCGCTCTGATCTCACCCTTGGAAAAAGCCCACCGGTAGGCCACCGACTGTCGTTAATTTTGCCATACATTGTGGCGCCACATCGGCCATTTTAAGTCCACCATCTTCGCCATCAAACGAGGCAATGGTTTGATGAAGAATCGTGTCGCCATCCATGCCGGTGATTTCGATAATTTCAGCGACAATGCGTTTGCCATCTTTGGAGCGCGAAAGCTGCACAATAAAATCCACCGCGGTGCTGATCATCTGACGAATAACTTTGTGAGGGACATCAAAACCCGCCAAAAGAAAAAGCGTTTCCATGCGCTGAATACACTCTCCGGTACTGCTGGCATGAATGGAAGTCATACTACCATCATGACCGGTATTCATGGCCTGAAGCAGGTCAAACAACTCCCCGCCTCTCACCTCGCCGATAATGATGCGGTCGGGACGCATCCGCAAAGTATTTTTGACCAGATCGCGCTGGGACACAACTTTATCACTGGCCAAATTTTTGCGAGCGGCCTCTAAACGAACAAGGTTGGGATGCTCAAAGTTAAGCTCAAGGGTGTCCTCAATGGTAATCACTCTTTCGTCGCGGGGAATTTCCTGTAAGAGCAAATTCAAAAAAGTTGTCTTTCCAACTCCCGTTCCGCCGGCAACCACAATATTACAGCGCGCCTTCACCGCCGCCTTAAAAAATTCAATCCACTTTTCGAACAAGCAAAAGACCCCGGGCGAAGTTTCAAAATTTTTTATATTGCGCAGATAACGTCGGATGGTAATCGCCGGATTGCCCGTACTGAAGGGCTCGACGATAATATTGATGCGACTGCCATCAGGAAGATTGCCATCCATAATAGGATTGTCGGCATCGCAACTTTTTTGATTAAAGGCCGCAATCTCTTGAATAAAATTGCTCACGTCGGCCTTGTCAAAGGCCACATTGAGCTGAATAAATTTCCCCTCGCGCTCCACAAAGACGGACTTGGGTGCGTTGATGACAATTTCAGTAATTCCCTTTTTAGTGGCTATCTCGTCTAAAAATTTCCAGACGGGGTTATTCTGTTGCTGAGTCACTTTCTTTACTCCTTTGTGCATCAATGGCGAGAGAGCTGCATAAAAAATCCAGTTCCCCAATCGAGGCCCCATAGCGCAGAAGATTTTGAATTATTTCTCCCGCAAGCGCATCGACACCTTTCGGCCATACTTCCGAAAACGGCGTACCTTTTTTTAGCAGCTCCTTACACTGGGCCTGTCCTCTATGTTGATAGATATGCAGAGAAAAGAGGAAGAGCCAATCAATGCGAATGGCACGGGCCTTTACATCCACCAGCATGTGCAAAAGCGGTCGAGGAATGACGCCAAAAAGATTTTCGCCTCCGGTGGTTGCCGTTCCTTGGCGAAGAGACAACATTTTGAGGTAAAATGCCAACAAAAATCCCCGGGAATGTCCTTCAACAGAAATTTCACGAGTCCGTCTTTCAAAATCAAGAATCTCTTCAAAATCCTTCTTTGCTTGATCTGTGGGTTGGCAAAAAGTACCTCCCCGTTCGCGCTCCAAAAAAAGCAGGGCCAGGCGATCACGAACCCCCAACCACCCAATGGCCTTGAGCTGGGAGTCAGGATTAACTTTGCTGTCGGGATCAATAAGAAAGGCATTCATCAATCCATACAAGGAAGGTGTGTCATAGATATATTGAATCGTTTTGGAAAAAGATTCTGATGAAGAATTACTTTTGGCGATCAAAAGTTTGGTATAATAATGAGGCAAAAGAATATAGGGTAGGTGAAATTTTTGTGCCATAGAGTAAGATTATAACTCGAGACCATAACAGATAAAAGAAGAGGAATAAAATCAGGTATCATCAATGAAGATTCCCATTTATACCGAAGTATCTTTTGAAGGATTGAATCAGCTGGATCTGGGTGACATAAGAAAGGCCTTACAAAAGGCCAAGGTCGGTGTGCTGCCGTCTTACATTGTCACACACCACTTTGCACAAGCAGAATTGTTTTCCTTTTTAACTCTTCTCGCCCAGGCGCTCGATGAGTTGAAAATGACCGAACGCTTTCCCTATCCCCTCTATATTATTTCGACTCAGATGGTCTCCCATTCACGATTTTTTATAGCCCCTAACGTCGAATCGTTGCCGGTACACTTTTTTAAAAAAGTAAAACGCCTCAAGCCCAAAGAGCAACTGTTGCTCTCCAAAATTGTGGTGATGGGAGAGAAAATTGTGAACGTTAATCTGGTGTCAAAGCTGGCGTCGGTCAAAAAACAGGCAAAACTCAATCGAGAATTGGCCAACGTCTGTCACGAGCTGAATAGCTACGACCTGATGCTTGAACAACTTAAGGATTCTAAAAATTAATATGGCAAAAAAAATTGTTTTAACCAATGAAAAAATGAACTCGCTGAAAGGCTTCGAAGATGCCCTGGATCTTCTGGATGAGAAGGTCACCATTCACGAAGGCAAAGGCGGAGTCACGCAAGACCACGGCTCTGACAATTACGAGCTGTATAATTTTCTCGAGAGCGAGCTCGTGCGTCTTAATGTTCTCGATCAATTTTTCACTTATAAAATTTCCAACATTGAGGCCAACTCTCCGACTCAACATCTCATCGAAATCCAGACTGTAAAATTACAACAAGCGCGTGAAGAGCTTGTAACCCTGCTTAAAAATCCCCAGTCTTCTTTTATGAAACGACTGGAACATTTATGGAATTCTTCGGTGGCGAAAATCTTGTAAATATCACCAATTCCTTCGAGAAAATTATAGCTGATGTAAATAAGCTAGGTAGAAGCACCCATTTTGAAAATTTACTTTCTGATTTGCCACCCCATGAACTGGGGCCGTACTGCCAGAAATTGTTCTGTATCCGAATCGTCCGCCACTGCCCGTTTTCAAGGAAGAAATAATATCAATTCCTCCATCGCCATAATAACCAAGAGTCCTAATTGAACTTTCTTTCGTTATGAATTGTGAACCGGCATTGGAAATTGTCGGATCACTGGCGACGTCGTATTGAAAAGTGGAGCTTCCGCCAAAACCACCGCCCGCCACAAAGAAATGAAGAATTGAAATATTCACAATTCTAAATTTCAAACCCGCGCTAAAGGAGGTGATTTTGTGGGTGAAATGGATGCCACTGTCTTGATAGCGAACTGTATCAGCTCCAGTGTAATCATACTGTAAAGTTCCTTTGAAGCTTGCGAAGTTAATACCCAGAGTAAAAAAAAAGTGGGCCGGCCATCTTCATTTCCACCCCAAGATCAAAAATGTATCCATTACTTGGGCCAAAGGTTCCCTTGGGATTTGAAACAGAATAGGTCGATTTTCCCACTCCAATCCATGAGGCACTGCCGGTGCCCGGCGCCCTGTATTCTTTACTGTTTTCAGAAGATTCTGTTCGAGAGCTTATACTGATAAACAAAATGACAAGAGCACAAAATAGGGGCGCTGGCGTTTTAATAAGTTTCATCCTCTGATGGTCAATAAGGGCACAACCCTCTGTTTGTGCCAATCTTAACATGTCCCTCCAGAAAAACTGTTTGGGGAATTCTCTTCCTCCACATAACTGCTTGCCCTAAAAAATCTTCCGACAACGTGACTATTGTTCTCAACTTTTTCTACAAGTAGAAAAAAAGTTGATGGACTAGAGGATATTTAAAATAATCGGGCCGCCGACATGGCGATAGTCGATGTCTTTCAAGGTGCTGACTTGGTTGCCTTCAATCTGCATTTTGAGCAACATGTACAGGTAATCTTCGATTGAGGGGACGGCATCGAGACCAAACTGTTTGGTAAAAGATTTTAAATTTTCCATGACCGAGGTTTTTTCTTTCAAAACTCCAGTTGGATAGAGAACTGTTTCCAAAAACTTGCGATACTCATCGACGGTCAGCCCCATCTTGCCACTGGACTCGGCATGAAAAACCCCCAGCCAATGATTGGCGAGACTGCTTAAGATAATGGCCTCGAAATCCATATCGGCCACTTCATAATTCATGTAGAACGAATCATTTAAACGGCCGGAATCAACCAGCGTGGTAAAGCTATCGTGAAAACTTTTTATAAAAGGCAGGAGATGCTGAAGCACCTTGGACCATTTTTCCCATGCCAAATAAATCCCTACGTCATTAACCTCGAACGATGGGCCTTCGGGATTGTACAACTTGGGCGGATTGCTTAAGGCATCATCTAAAAAGTTATTCCAATATTGTCCCAGAAAATTTTCATTGTGTTCATTAAACTCATAGAGGGACAAGGCGCGGGTCAAATCCCTTTGCGTTAGACGCCACAAAGTTAAGCCGACTCGATAAACTTCGCTCAGATCGAAAATTTCGAAAAGCGAATCGCCACTCGGCATGCTCAAAATGTCGGGGCGAGTTTCCATCAAGTAGCAGAGATAAGAAAAACCTAATTCCATTTTCTGGCGCACCAGCTGACCAATCTGCGCCATGGCCATATTATCTTCTTTGAAAGCATCACTTAAAGACATCTGTCCATTAACCAGTTTGATAAAGTTAAATTGCAAAAAGGCGACCCGTTCATCACTCTTCACTTTTTGTAACTGTTCTTGAAACTTATCGCTGACACGAACAAAAGGCGAAACCGCAGCATGATAAAGGCCTTGTGTCGCCTGAAGTGGCTCGATGTTCCCATGCAGGGCCTTCATCTTTTTAAATTGCCCATGCATAAATTCCAGCGACGGATAGGTATTATCCAAATCCAAAGCATCGTAATAATCCACCAGACCAAAATCTAAAAGTCGCCCTTTCTTCTGACGATATTCATCTTCTTGCAAGGTGCTCATGGATTCCGAGACCATTTTGAAAAGATAGGAATAGGCATTTTCCATTCCGAGATC
>JAHFAA010000122.1 GCA_023250775.1 Bdellovibrionales bacterium | reverse complement strand
CATGGATGTCATTTCCATGCTGACAAAAATGCGACAAGTACCGACAGCTTTTTCAATCAAGGCCCTGGCAGAAAAAACCAAAGATGCTCCCGTACATTTTCCACGCATTGACCTGCGCTACGAATTGTCTGGCGAAATTGAAATAGAAAAAGTTTTAAAGGCCGTCACCAGTTCTATGACAAAATATTGTGGCGTAAGCTACATGGTTTCAAGAGGTCTTCCCATCTATTACGAAGTTTACCTCAATGACAAAAAAATCGGCGAAGGTCAGGCATTTCCAGGCTAAGAAACTATTCGCCTAAGAGTTTTCGATAATTCTCTTCCTGAAGCAAAAGTTCATCATTGGCCAGTTCAAGCCTAGAATACAATTCTTCTACTCGAACTTTCAGTTTACCCGCTAAGGGCGAAAATTCTTGAATTAAAGCGGCATTATTGACAGCGTAGGCATTGAGCAATTTTCCTTCAATCTTTTTTGTTAACTCTTCATGCTCAATGATCTTTTTTTCCAACTCTTCAATTTCCAGTTTGAGCGGACCTAAAACTTTTGCACGCTCAAGAATTATTTCTGAACGTTGCATTTTTTGGTATTTTAAAGAAGAAACTTGTTTTTTTTCAGAAGGTTCTTTTGACTCCTCATCCCAGCCAATCTTGTCGAGAAATTCCTGATAGGTTCCCAGAAATAATTCAGCGCCATTTTCTCCAAAAATAATAAGTTTTTCAGCAAACGCATGAAGAAGCATTTCGTTGTGAGTGACAACCATCAAGGCACCTGGATAGTCATCAATCTCGCTCACTAAACTCTGGATAGACTGCATATCAAGATGGTTGGTTGGTTCATCTAAGAGTAGAAGATTGGTGGGACAGGCCAAAATTTTACCGAGCATAACTCGCGCCCGCTCTCCACCTGAAATAATATTAACTTTCTTCTTGGCCATATCACCATCAAAGAGCATGGTGCCGCAAATATTTCGAATTCGTTGCATGGCCAGTTCGGGATTTGCGGAAGAAATTTCTTGAATGACGGTATTTTCAAGATTCAAACGCTGAATATTGGTCTGGCCAAAAAATCCAACGCGGGCACTCGGATGAGTATGAATCGTGCCTGTTCTTGGCGTTAATTCACCGGCGATGACGTTTAGGAGTGTCGATTTGCCTTTGCCGTTTTTGCCTACCACCCCGATGCGATCTTGAGCTGAGACCGAAAAAGAAAGATTGCGAAAAAGATCTGATTCCGCTTTTTGATCGTAGGAAAAACTTATGTTCTGAAAGGTCATCAACATTTTTGCCGGACATTCTTTGTAATTAAAAGTGAAAGATAAATTGGCCTCATCCCGCAGTTGATCAAGTTTTCCCATTCGCTCCAACTGCTTGGCCTTTGATTGCGCCTGGGAGGCCTTGGAAGCCGTTGCCTTAAAACGAGTAATGAAGGTCATCAATTCCTTGCGCTTTTTATCCAGGTTTTGACGGGTTTTTTCGTGCAGCTCTTCTTCTTCTAAAATTCGCTGATAAAAATGTCCGGTGTCGCCCTGAAACTTCTTAATAACCTTGCGATGAATTCCCATGACATGAGTCACAACTTCATCCATAAATTGGCGATCGTGAGTAATTAAGAGAACTTCTCCCTGATATTGGCGAAGAAATTTTTTGAGCCAGCTCATACTCACAATATCAAGATAGTTGGTCGGCTCATCCAAGAGCAGGAGTGATGGCCGCTGCAGTAAGGCCTTTGCTAAATTGATTCGAACTTGAAAGCCACCTGAAAAGTGGCCGGGAGAACGTGCAAAATCCTGAGTCGTAAATCCTAGGCCCATCAAGATTTTTTCGGCCTTATAGGTGTCATGCTCTTCGTCACCTTTTAACACTTGAGTGACCTCATCGAGCAATGTTGGCTTGGTAAAATGAATATGCTGATCGAGAGAACCAATTTGATAATTGCGAGGGATCGAGATTTCTCCACTATCATAGGTTTCCAGGCCACGAATTATTTTTATCAACGTGGTTTTGCCTGTCCCATTTCTTCCCACGAGCCCGACTTTTTCACCTGCCCCAATGATAAACGACGCTCTCTCAAAGAGAACTTGACCGGCAAACTGTTTGGAAAGATTTTGAACTTGGATCATACTTATACCATTACTAATTTATTTGCTCGTATCTGGCCATTTTATTCTTAACCTAGCGCATTACTTAACTTCCTATGACCATTTTCTAGTTCTCATGATAGGATATTTTATGCAATTTTCATCCGTTTTTAGAAAAGATCTTTTTGTAGATAAAGTAATCTTAATTACCGGTGGTGGATCAGGCCTTGGGCGCTGTATGGCCTTTGAGCTGGCGCAATTGGGTGCCACTGTTTTCATCGCGGGTCGCACGCCGGAAAAGCTACAAAAAACAGTTGAAGAAATTACTCGCGCTGGTGGTAAGGCCGATTGGGCCGTTTGTGATATTCGCGAGGAACAAGACGTACAAAAATTAGTGCAAACAGTTTTGCAGAGACACAAAAGTTTGTACGGCCTGGTGAACAATGCCGGCGGACAATTTCCCTGTCCCCTTGAAGAACTTTCCAAAAATGGTTGGGAAGCTGTCATAAAAAATAATTTAACCGGACCTTTTCTTATGTCTAAAGAAGTGGTCCGCCATGCCTTCAAAGAAGAGGGCGGTGTCATCGTCAACATCTTGGCCGATAATAGAAACGGCATGCCTATGATGGGCCACACTGGCGCGGCCAGGGCCGGAGTTGAAAATATGACCAAGACCGCCGCCGTTGAATGGGCAAAGTATAAAGTGCGCGTGAATGCCATTTCGCCGGGAATTATTGAAAGCTCCGGTCTCGAAACTTACGACGAAAAATTTAAAAAAATTATGAAATATTTCAAACCTAGAATTCCGTTGAAACGTTTTGGAATCGATCGTGAAGTTAGCGGCGCTGTGGTCTTTTTACTTTCCCCTGCCGCCTCATTTATCACTGGGATCAATCTGCAAATCGACGGCGGTTCTACTCTGACAGGACTTTTGCCTGCGCTTGATGAATATCCGCCGAATCTCCCCTTCAACGAAAACTAGTCAAACTCTGGAGTTAGTATGGGCCACCTGGGACATCTCAAAGCTGAATACCAAGATTTAGTCACGCGCCTGGATGCCAATCCAGTGGGTCTTCCTTATCCATCAACTGATTTGGCGAGAAGAGGATGGCAGGAAATTTTGGAAATCCTCTATACTACCGAAGAAGCGGCGCTTGGTGCAAAACTCCCTCTCATGCCCGCCAGTTTGGACAAGATTGCCAAAAAAACCGGCATGCCTGCAGCCGAACTCAAACTCCGCTTGGATGCTATGGCCGACAAAGGTTTAGTGATGGATTTAATCAATCCAAAAACAAAATCTGTAAAATATATGCTCGCTCCCCCCGTTGTGGGTTTTTTTGAATTCTCTCTCATGCGCGCCAAGGACATGATTCCCAAAAAACGCATGGCCGAAGCTCTCGATGCTTACTGCCATGGCGATGCCGCTTTCGCTGAAGAAGTTTTTGGTGGCGATACAGTTATTGGTCGCGCCCTGGTCAATGAAAGTGTTTTGAATCAAGAAGAAATGCCCGATATTCTCGACTGGGAAAAGGCCACTCATTTAATCAAAGACGCCCGCAATATCGCCGTGGCCCTTTGCTACTGTCGTCACAAGCAAGAACATTTAGGCAAGGCCTGCGATGCCCCACAAGACAACTGCCTCTCCATCAACGCCGGAGCTGACTTTGTTGAACGGCGCAATTTTGGAAGAAAGATCGACGCCATGGAGGCCATGGATATTTTAGTTCGCTCTCGTGAAAGCGGACTTGTTCAAATTGCCGACAATGTTCAAAATCGTCCAAGTTTTATCTGCAACTGTTGCGGCTGCTGTTGTGGTCAGCTCCAGGCCATTAACGAGTACAGCTTGCATTCAGTCAATCCTAGTAATTATCGTCCCGGTCTAGACGCCGAGAAATGCACAGGATGTTCCAAGTGTGCACGCGCCTGTCCCATCACGGCAATTTTTATGACCGCCAGCTCTCAAGTCGCCAATCGTAAAAATAAAATTTTTCCCACCATAAACATGGATCGATGCATTGGCTGTGGTGTGTGCGCTCAGGCGTGCAATTCCAAACACGCCTTAAGCATGCAAGGACTCAAGACCAAAGTTCACGTACCGATAAACTCCATCGAAAAAGCAGTGCGAATGTCGCTCGAGCGCGGGCGTTTGGCCGATCTCATTTTTGATCAAGGTCAAAGTCGTGGCAGTCGTTTCCTTAATAAAGTTGTCAAGGGCATCACCAACTTATCGCCGGTAGAGAAAGTCTTGGCCTCTGAGCAGCTACGTTCACGTTTTATTAACTTTGTTTTAAAAACGGTAAAAGACCCAACTGAAGCGTGATCGAAATGCCCCCTAATTCTATCCTCTACCTCGATAGTATTAATTTTAGTTACGCCGCCCAGAGCTTGCTTTTCTCGGAAATAAAGTTAGAGCTAAAATCGGGAGAACGTCTCGCGATCTTGGGCGGTAACGGCGTCGGAAAAACCACCTTGCTGCGACTGGTGTTAGGTTTTCTAACTCCCGCCAGTGGTGTGATCGTCAAAGCTCCTGCCTTACAATTGAGTTACGCAAATATTGAACGCAGTGGCCACTATCCAACTCTCACTGGTTTCGAAAACTTGGCCCTTTGGCGAGCACTCACAAATATTTCTCCCGCCCAATTTAAAGAAGCGCTGAATGCGTGGAAAGATTGCTCATTATTTCAAAAAGCACTTGTCGCTAAAGCACAATCTTTTTCAACTGGAATGAGCAGCATTCTTGCCTTATTTAAGGCCTTAAATTTTTTTGATTCCGCTCAAACCTTGGCATGCTTAGACGAACCCTGGGCCCATCTCGACCAGAGCGCTCAGGTCTTTATCAGTAACAAAATAAAATCTGCTCATGGCCAGTGCTCGATGATTATCACCGGCCATCAGTTAAGTGAAAATATTCATACTGTTTGCTCTCGTGCCCTCCAAATTGAAGGAGGTAAACTTGTTTCCTGCCATTAAGCTCATGCTGAAAAAAGAATGGAAGGAACAATTTCCCAGAAATTATTCCTTATTCATCTGTTTTGCCAACGAGCTTGCGGCGCTTTTTTTTATCTATTACACCGCCAAGGCCTTTTTGCCGAATACCGAATTAATGAAAGGAAGCGAATTAGATTATTTCTCGTACATCCTGGTGGGTGAATGTTTTTTCAGACCTCTTTTCGCTTTCGCCTTTGGGCTCGTCAAAAATCTGAAGGATAATTATCAGCACGGTCGTCTGGAACATTTTCTCCTTCTGCGACGTCCTTTTTGGATCATTTGCCTTCTGGAAACTTTGCCAGTTTTAATTTTGGAAATTGCCAAGGTTGTCATTATTTTGGGTCTGGCATACTTTTTTTTCTCACTCCAACTGGGCAATGCCTGGGTTATTTTCCCTCTGTGGGGATTAGTTGCGCTGCCCTTTTTTTTCGGCTTTGGAATTTTTGCCAATGGGGTTTTTATTATTTTTAAAAGAGGCGAGGCCTACATCTACAAAGTCTTGCAGCTGGGAATTATTTTGGCTGGGGCCTATTTCCCCACAATCACTCTGCCCGAAAAAGTAAAATATTTTTTGCCCTATTGGCCCTTGCATTCACTCATGCAATCAATTCGTCATGCCCAGGCCAACACACCTGTTGGAACTTTGATCTTAGATTTTTTTTCGAGCGCAAGTGCGCTGCTGATTTTTGGGGTGACGTTTGGAATCTTCGGAGTGTGGTGGCTCAAGAGAACTTTACACCAGCACCCCGAACATCTTATGAAATCGAATGACTAACTCACCAGGGTAGCTTATCACCCATATGGAAGAATCCTGCTGTTGGCCCTTTGTCGTCGAGCAGAGCAAGTTCTACACCCGTTTTGGCACCATCTTGCACATTCATGGGCGCATGCTCGGTGCCTAAATCCGTTTTCACCCAACCAGGATGAGCGGTATTAACTTTGATTTTTGTATCTTTAACTGCGTGAGCAAAATGGACTGTCACAGCATTAAGTGCACTCTTGCTTGAATTATAAGCAAGAGATTTTGCATCATAAATGGGAGAGCCTGGTTGCGCATGTAGCGTGAGTGAGCCAAGCACACTTCCCATGTTGACGATTCTGGCGGCCGGCGCTTTTTTCAGCAAAGGTAAAAATTGCTGAGTGACGTTGATCACTCCGTAAACATTGGTCTCGTAGGTTTTACGAACGATCTCGAGCGAAACAGTGGGCGCATTATTTTCCATCCATGCGCCTGAATCGATCATAATTCCCGCGTTATTGATCAAGATATCAAGTTTGCCTTCATTTTTTTCAATCAAGGCCACAGCATCTTTAATTTGCGATGTATTTGTAACGTCGCAAAGAACAGGCAACACATCTAATTTTTCTTTCTTCAACTCACTGACGGCAGCTTGAACTTTTTTCAGATCGCGTGCCCCCAAATAAACTCTTACACCTTTCTGCCCCAACTGACGGGCCATTTCCAAACCAAGCCCTTTGTTAGCACCTGTTATAAACGCAACTTTCGTTTTCATAAAATGTTCTCCTGTTTTTTTATTTTAATAGGGTAATTTTGCATACTTCCATATAACACGTTTTAAAAATTTAGGAACAAAAATTGAGAAGGTCTGTGCCACTCGTCTCAATTTTGTGAAACTTTTCATTCCCCAAGGATAATGAGACAAGATTATTTCAACATCAAGCACACTAAAAAAATAATCAAGAATAATGCAGGTGATGACAAAATCATCGAGTAGTCCAAAGAAGGGAATCCAGTCGGGAATGAGGTCGACGGGAGAAATGACGAGAACAATCAGGGCCAACAAGACCTTTTTGTCACGCTCGGGAATGCGAGGATCTTGCGCCACATTGGTTAAAAATGATTTCGTGTCTTTTAAAAATTTCATATAGATTCTTCCAAAAAAAAGAGGCCCATTTAAAAAATGGGCCTCCTGGCTAATCATTCAAAATAAAACTGCCTAGAACTAATGGGCCGCTGGTGCTGCTGGAGTTGTCGCTGCAGTCGTGGCCGTTGCGGCAACAGCTGGTGTCTCAGTCACTGTGTATGCTCGAGCAGGGTGGCAAACTACAACAGCTTTAGTTAAAGTTTTTTCTTTAAGCTTCAAACCGGCTGGGATTTTGACATCTGCAAGAGTGATCTTGCCATTCATCTCAAGATTCTCGACATTGATTGCTATGTATTCAGGAACAGCATCAAGTTTGCCTTCTACCCGAACTGATTCACACATAAGTAGAGTGACGCCGCCAGTTTTCTCACCAAGCGCATGGCCTTCAATTTTCAGCATGACATCAAGACATACCTTTTCATCTGTTTTAGCAGCGTGAAAAGAAATGTGTTTAACTTCACTGGTGCGAACATCGCGCTGAATTTCATCAATCGTCAGTCGATACTCGTTGTTATTAATAGTGGCAGGAAAAACGCTACCTTTATGCAAGGTATGAGCGCCCATTTGGCGAATGTTCACTGACATGTCCAGTGTAGCTGGAAAGGCCTTGCCATACACGGCGGCCATCACGAGACCTTGTTTTTTTAAATTTGCGAGGGCGGTTTTGTTGAGTCCCTTTTCTCTGGGAGTAAAAATTAATCGTTCATGAACCATATTGACCTCCTGAGGATTTATAAGCTGGCGCTAAATTCTATACTCAGCATCTTAGGGCCGCAACCCGTCAACCTCGACAATTACTAGAGAAGATTGCTTTGGTACTCTACGAATTCCAACTATTTGAGACTTTCTAATTTTGTTAAATTCATACTGTCGATAAGTTTATCAAGTAATGCCAAGTCATTAGTGTTGGAACCTCTGAGCGTTACCAAAAAACGCTGATTAACAATAAACATTTTTTCACAGGTTCCATAACCTGATTCATTTTTTTCCGCCGATTGTTTTCCGTCATACTTACCCTTGATCTTTACCGCTTTTTCAGTTGGCCCGGATGCTTTTACAGTTTCTTTCGCGGCATCAAGAGTCGCCACAACATCCTCCACGTCGACATCAATGGTTGTCGTTTTATTCGCAGACTCACCTCCCTCACCTCTATCATCCTGTATCACCACGGGAGTTGAATACAAAACACTCGCCTGGGATGTGATCGTGACACCCTCATTTAAAGTGTCACCACTCGGTTCCTGTCGTGCGAGATCGTTAATTTTTTGAAGCGTGGGCAAGGCCTCCTTTAATAGTTTCCAATCAATCAGCTTTTTTGCATTTGTTTCAACTTCTGTAAGCTTTCCCATCTGCTCACGCCAAGATTGGTAAAAATGCTCATCATTTTTTACCAGCGAAAAATTGGCGACATTGAAATTGACTCCCACCGGACTGCCCGTCACTTCAAACATTTCAGCGCCTTTTTGCCCACCCATCGTGACTTCACTTAAAATGAAGGCCCTAAATTTCATAGTGGCAGGAAGCTGTTTTTCCAATTGCTGGATATTGGCCTTAAGCGCGGGATATTTTGCTGCAATCTCCTTCGGTTCGAGAGGCTTGGTGTTCAGCTGTGTTTGATAAAAAGCGATAACCTTATCAAAAGCATCTTTGGTGAAAAAATTGCAACAGGGTTCATCAGTGGCGGTTTTGTCCACCACGAGTGTAGCGCCAGGATAAATAGGAATTTTTTTTGCCGATTGGGCAAAGCTTGGAAATGAAATCAACATAAACAGCCAGAACAACAATCCGCATTGTAGCATCTTCATAAAATCCTCTTTTTATTTGTGACGTGTAAAAATTTTAAAGCAAGACGAATTTGAGTCAAGTTCAAACAGGATTGGTCAACTTAGAAAGTCACCCCTATAATGAATTATAAGGAGTTAGTTATGCCGACTTGTCTTGATCAAAAGGTGATTCAACATACCTTAGATTTCCTTCAACCTTTCAATGCCGAATACGCTCGCCAGTACCCTGGTGTGACAGACCAGCGTCAACCTGTTCATGTGGTTTATGGCGGGGCCCATCTGTTCAAATCAACGACGCCTAAAAAAATTGGGGCACTGGCCCTCGAGCACATGAGACAATTTGCGCCAACCCCTGAAATTTTTGGCCAAGTTTTCGAGTGGCAGAATCGTGGTGCCAATTTTTCAACAGAAATTTATAATCGCGTGTTACACAAACTTCAAAGCGAGGCCGTGGAAGATTTTCGCATTGATTTTGAAGACGGTTACGGCCATCGCAGTGATGCAGAAGAAGATGGTCACGCCGAAAAAGCCGCACATGAACTTGCGCAAGGAATGAAAGACCACACACTTTCGCCGTTCATTGGAATGCGAACAAAACCCTTCACCGCTGAATTGACAAAAAGAAGTATCCGCACTCTCGATATTTTTTTAAGTAGTCTTTTAAAAAATACTAATGGCAAACTGCCAGATAATTTTGTGGTTACTCTGCCGAAAATTTCAATTCCACAACAGGTTCATGCCCTTTGTGAAATTTTGAGTGCCCTTGAAAAAAAGTTCAATTTAAGCGACGGAACAATCAAAATTGAAATTATGATTGAGACTCTCCAAGCAATTTTTGATCCTGCTGGAAAACTGGGAATTCCTCCACTCGTTGCCGCATCTAAAGGACGATGCGTGGCCGCGCATTTAGGCAGCTACGACTACACCGCGGCCTGCGATATCACCGCCGACTATCAAAACATGGGCCACGTGGTGTGCGATATCGCCCGACATCTCATGCAGCTTTCTCT
>JAHFAA010000518.1 GCA_023250775.1 Bdellovibrionales bacterium | reverse complement strand
TTTTCAATCCTTGTTCGAAGGCTGAAGGAAAGAATAGATAATCAGAATCTTATTTGCATAGGTACAAGTGCTACCATGTCTTCTGAAAGTGGTGTTAGCGATCGAAAAAAAGCCGTTTCTCAAACAGCATCAAAAATATTTGGAACAACGATTTCAGAAGATCAAGTTGTGGAAGAGACACTGGAAAAAGTTATTCCCAACGAGTTTGACAAAGATTTGAAAAAACTTTCAGCGTCGTTGAGTGATGATATTTCAAAAATTAGAAATGAGACTGAATTTAAAATGCATCCTCTTGCAAGTTGGCTCGAGCTTAATGTGGCCATTGAAATGGTTAATGGCGTGTTTATACGCCGACGTCCACAGACTGTTGGCGAAATTGCCAACAGTCTAAGCTCTGATGCAAAGATTTCCCCCGAGCTTGCTCGAACCAAAATAACTCAAGCACTTGAAGTTGCGGCCAAGTTAAAGGTCTTTGCATATCGATTACATCAGTTTATTTCTCAAGGGGGAATGGTGTATTCGACTATTGATAAAACTAAGGAATACTCATTAGATGGACAAGTATTTACGAAAGACGAAAAATTTCTATATCCAATGGTTTTTTGCAGAGATTGTGGCCAGGCCCATTTTATTTCGCACTATGAAAAAAACAACAATAAACTGCTTCCATTTGTGAGTGATCGATTAGATGAAGATGAAGAAAGCGATAAGCATTATTTCGTATTAGATGAGAAGAGCGAACTTTGGAATGATTTCATTGAAGACTTGCCGGAGAATTGGCTCAAAGTAAAAAAGAGTGGCGTAATTGTTATTGAAGATTTTGTACCCTATGTTCCAAGAACGCTTCACACTGATAGTTCTGGCAATACAAGCGCTGTCGAGAGTGACGAAAGCCAAAGGATAGTCCTTTTAAAGGCCCCATTTCTACTCTGCTTAAATTGTGGCCGCACGTATCAACGAAATCAAAAATCAGATTTTTCAAAACTCTCTCGCCTTTCCAGTGAAGGCAGAAGTACTGCGACGACTCTTCTATCCATGTCGGTGGTTGGAGAGCTTATTAAAACTAATGAGGAAAAAGAAACCTGCAAAATAATGAGTTTTACTGATAATAGACAGGATGCCTCTCTACAGTCAGGACATTTCAATGATTTTATCGTCACTGTTATTCTTAGAACTGCCATTTATGCAGCTCTAAAAGAAGCAAAAGAACTGAAATTTTCCCAAATCGCACAATTGGTTTTTACGAAACTTGATCTTCCACAAGGTGATTACTCTCGTGAGGCAGGAACAGGTCTCAAAGAGAAGAGAAATAGGGAAACATTTATAAAGTATATTGAATATAGGATATATCAAGAGCTTAAAAGAGGCTGGAAATTTGTCCAGCCCAATCTTGAACAGGTCGGACTTTTAAAAGTTGAATATGATTTATTAGATGAAACATGCAGAGGCGGCAATGCCTCCATCTGGGGCCGTTGCCCCTTACTCGCAGGTTCTTCTCCGGCAGTTCGGATGCGAGTTTTAAGCAACGTTCTAGATTATCTGAGGAAGTCATTTGCGATAGATGCACCATTATTAAAAGACCCAAGAAGATTAAAAAGTGAATGTGATCAAGCATTAAATGTGAGATGGGGATTTGACACCAATGAATACCCCGAAACACAGGGGTACGCATCCCTTATGGCGGTAGATGACCAAAATTATGTCTCAGTTAATTCTCGGAGTGCGCTTGGCAAATTCTTAAAAAATCCAAAGATTTGGGAGATTCCCAACTTGCGTTTCACGGAATTAGAATACCAAGAGCTTATTGCGGGAATAATTTCAATCCTTACTGAAAATGGGTATGTCATTAGTGAAAATGGAAGGTATTACTTAGATATAAATTGCATCAAATGGAAAATTATTGATGAAGATTACACAATACTTGATATTGTGCGAACCAAACGTGTCGGTGAGAATCTCGACTTCAAAGTCCCTGTAAACTCATTCTTTAAAAAACTCTACAAAGGTGATGCAAGTTTGCTTCGGCGAATGATAGCCGCGGAACATACAGGCCAAGTCAGTACGGAAAATAGAATTAAGCGCGAAGATGATTTTCGGACCGGTGATCTGACTTGCCTCTTCTGTACCCCAACGATGGAGCTTGGGATTGACATTAGCAGTTTAAATGTTGTGCATATGCGCAATGTCCCCCCAAACCCCGCAAATTATGCTCAACGTTCTGGACGAGCTGGCAGAGGCGGGCAAGGGGCGTTTGTCGCTGCTTATGCTTCTCATGGGTCTCCTCATGACCAATATTACTTTAAACATCAAAAAGATATGGTATCAGGCACTGTGGTTGCTCCAAAGTTGGAACTCAAAAGTATTCATCTATTGAGAACTCACATCCACTCTGTTTGGCTAAGTTACGTTGGTCTCGACCTCAGTCGAAATATTGCTGAGCTTTTTGATTTAAATAAATATCCTGAACTTCCGATTGCAGACGACAAGAAACCCCAGCTTGAACTCTCTGATGATAAAGTTGAGAAATGCATCGAAAGCTGTAAAAAAGTATTTTCAGGGTCCGAATTTGCTGTATCTGTAGAATTTATCAAAGAAGAAGTGCTGAATTCAAAAAACGCTTTCAATTTGTCTTTAGATTTTTGGCGTCGAGAATATAAACGGGCAACCGAACAAAGGGAAAAGGCCGACAAAGATATACAAAGTGCCAATC
>JAHFAA010000517.1 GCA_023250775.1 Bdellovibrionales bacterium | reverse complement strand
ATATCATCGTCGGAGGCCACTCCCACGATGAGCTCTATCAAATCGTATGGCAAAAAAGTAAAGGCGGAAAACAAGTTGCCATCGTTCAGGCCGGCCAGCATGCCGAATGGTTGGGACAACTCATCTTTGATTATAACAAAAGCAGCAAGAGCTTAAAGATCGCCCAATATCAGCTCATTCCTGTAACAAACACCGAAGTCGATAGCAAAGTTGCGGAAAAGGTTCAAGAGGCCGACTACTCACTCTACGACTTGTTTGGTGAAGATTGGTTGAACACTGTGGTTGGTCAGTCGGAACTTCGCCCCGTCTACCGAGGCGGCTCTCCACTGCCCTGGTACTATTTTGTCAACGATGCCATGAGAGAGAGCGCCCATGCTGATTTTGCCATCAACGTCAGTGCTCTGTCTGGCTCTGCCTTTCCAAAGGAAGGCCCGATCACAAGGCGTGATCTCTACAACTCAAACCCCCGCACTTTTGAGTTTGAAAATAAGTATGGCTACAACATCAATACTGCCGAAGTGCGCGGCGTGTGGGTCGCTCTGGTTGCCAAGGTGGTGATGCGCTTTGGACTTCCTCTTTATGTCAGCGGCCTGGAATTTGATTATAAAAATAAAGGTAAGGGCACCTACGAAGATAAATTTTCCATCTCTAACCTACGCACTCACGGGAAAAAATTAAAACTGACCAAAGATTATAAGATGGCGATGTGTGAAGCGATTGTGCGCGGAGGATATGCCATTACTCCCTGGGTAAAATTGCTTTTAAAACGTCCCGACAATACCAAAATCTCTATGTGGCAATCGATGGAACAACGCTTGAAGTTGTACCCCGTGGTGAAAGAAAGTTACTTACAAGATCACTTTGGCAGAACGCCCGCCGGTGAGGATAGTAGCGCCGAACATATGTACATTCCACCACAACACTAGAATCGTGCACCGACCGCCACCCCGTATGTGCGGTGGCGGACCTTTAATCCTTCAACGTCCACAATCTCCGAGAAGCCACCTTCAAGCAGCACAAAGGCCCCACTCATGGCCGTGTCTTTTTCTGAACCTTGGGCCAGCTCGAGGCCCAAGTTGAGGCCCCTGGTCTTAAAGGTGTTTTCTAAATTGATGTCACTTTGCTGTTGTACACTCAATGTGGTGTGCGCCTTATTCTGATCCTGAAAGCCAATCAGGTAATAAAGCACATGGGACGAAACCCGATATCCAACCATCCCCGCATAGTCCGTGGATTTCGCCGTGGTGTCACCTGTCACCGTGGTGTAATCCTCTTTCTTCTCAAAAATACCAGGAGAAGAGAGATCTCTTTTCTTTTGATATCCATAAGACCCCATCAACGCAACCTTCACGCCAGGAGTGGCCGTTCCCGGAGTGCCAAGGAGCTGCAATTTGCCACCAAAGCGATAATGGGCGTAGGTACGCTTGGAAAAGACAAAATCTAAGCGCGAAAGAATCCCCACGTCAGCACCATAACCAAGTTCGTTGCTGACAGAATACTCAACATTACGGTCAAAAACGATGGCACTGGGAGTGTTATTAATGAGAGTTCTTGTCTGTCGAGTGCGTGCCATACTCACACGATGAGATGAACCGAAACTACCCTGGGCCCTTAGCCCGAGAGTTTTTCCAGTGGTCTCCGGAGTTTGAAAACGAACTGTGGGAGAATGAAAATCCGCATCTAATGTGCTTGATCCGCAGCTCACGAGCAAGAGAAGCAGGAGAAGGCAAAGCAATCCTTGTATCACCGAATCTACGCCTGAGTGGCAGGTGCAGCGGCAGGCGCGGCCTTGGGTGGTTCAGGTGGAAAGAATTTTTTCTCCAGAAAGGCCGTGATCTCGGCCAAAGGCGCGGCCTTCTCTTTTTGAAAGGCGAGACAATCACGAATGTATCGGGCCTGATAGGCATCTTCACCCGAGATAGAATTTTCTTTTTGTAAATATTGGACAATTTCAATTAATCGAGCGTGCAATTGCACCGGTTTCGTGGCCTTGAATTCTTCCAGCATGCCGATCAGCTGCTTGCATTGCTCACTACTCAAACGAAATCCTTCTTGACTCATGGGAAAATCCTCCAAAATTATCGTGAATCTGAATTATTTATTACGCGATACTCCGCCTCGACAACGCCTGCACCGTCGCGTTTCTCCGCCCGACGGGGAGGAAGAACGCGCGGTTTGCGCAAAAGGGAACGAAAAAGCTGATATAAGCAGAAAAAAAAGATTATTCGTAATAGGAGTGCCATCATACAAAAACTCCACTAGCAAAAGCCCACCAAATTTTCCATAATGGTGCTCTCGTATAAGGAGAGACCATGGCGAACAATGCAAATGATAATGACCAAGGCCAAATCGTACACTGGGCCGACATGACTGCCGATCGCATTATTAAACAAAAGGGCGATAAAGGCCAGTATGTCTTGGCATCTGGAATAACTCCGTCCGGGGTCGTGCACTTTGGCAATTTCCGCGAAACCATCACAGTGGATTTTGTCGCCAAGGCCCTCAGAGCGCGAGGCAAACAGGTGCGTTTTATTTTTTCCTGGGATGATTATGACACTTTCCGCAAAATTCCTGTCAACATGCCCAAGCAAGAAGAGTTAAAAAACTACCTGTACCAACCTATTGTCGATACTCCCGATCCTTTTGGTCGCGATGAAAGCTACGCCGCCCATCACGAGAAAAATTACGAGGCCCAGCTGGCGAGAGTCGG
>JAHFAA010000516.1 GCA_023250775.1 Bdellovibrionales bacterium | reverse complement strand
GCCATCCTCTCAAAATTGCGTCTGCCCTATACTGAAGTGGTCTTCCATCCCCTGATGAACAAAGATTCGCTTTTCATGAACGACAATGACCGAAGGAAAATCTTGGATAAGGTTAAGGAATTGGCGCCTGAAGGTCACCCCATCTTGATCATTCACGGGACTGATACGATGACTCTTAGTGCTGAATTCTTGGAAAAGGAACTTTCTGATCTTAAAGTTCCTGTGGCCTTTACTGGCGCGATGCGTCCTTTAGGTTTTGATGATTCAGACGCAATGCAGAATGTGACAGAGGCCTTGATGGCGTTGAAGATTTTGCCGCCAGGTATTTATATTTCTTTTCACAACCAAATTTTCCGTGTTCCAGGTGTGCGCAAAAATAAAGAAAAGCGAACTTTTGAGTGGGTTTGAAGTGGCAATTGTCTGATCATTTGCAGGCACTGATTGCGCGATTTGTTTGCTCAAAGTTTGGATTGAGGTCATGCGCACGTTTTAAAAAAGGCATGGCCTGTGAGCAACGCTTTTGTTTGAGATAGAAAATTCCTAAATTTAAATTTGGTTGTAGATAATCCGGATCACTGGCAAGCGACAATTTTAAATAAGCTTCTGCATTTTCCAAATCACCTTTGTTGATATAAGCAAGCGCCAAACCATTCAAACCGATACTTGAGCGGGGTTGAATTTCAAGAATACGATGGTAAAAAGTTTCTTGGTTTTGATAAGTGCTACGATAAAAAAGACCAAAGATAAAAAGGGTAGTAGCGAGGATGGCAAGTCCACTTTTCGCCACAAGTGTTCGAGGGGCGGTAGTCAAAAATAAAGAAATTGTTTCGAATGAAAAAAGCAAAAGGAAAGGAAGCGAAAAATAGATATAGCGACACGCCTGGGCCTGTTTATACCCAAAAGGGATAATTCCAAGGACAGGGATGAGTGGCAAAAAAATAACGAATAGAACTCGCCAATTAAAGGTTGAATCATGTTTGAATCTCAGCATGATCAACGATAGAAGAATAAATGTTCCAACAAGATCGCCAATTTGCCATACGGTATAATCAGCATCAAAAAAAGGAGTAAGGTTATAGGGAAGAAGCCACCGGCCAAAATAAAACAGGGCCGAAGTCAGGAGATGATCAACCGAAGGCGTAACGCCAGTACTTTGTCCCGATAAAAATGGTTGCTGCAAGACATGTGCGAGATCCGCGTGCAGCATTAAAGTCTTGTGTCCCAAAAGGGTCATGGTGGTGGCAACACCCGCACATAGAGCAATTAGGATGAGCCCGGGAATTATCATTGGATGCATGCTTCGTGGGGGGCGCTTAGGATGGATAGAAAAAAATATAAAAAGTGGCAGCAAAATGACCCACGTGCTCTTGGATAAAATGGCCAAACATGAAAACCCAATCCAAAGGATTATGCGCCAGAATTTGGCCTGTCGTTCGGTCGTAAAAAAATACAAGGCCAGAAGTGTGGCAAAAGTACCGAGCAGTTCTTTGGGGCCAGTCGCCCAATAAATTACTTCTGCACTCATAGGATGGAAGGTCCATAAGATGGCCGCTACCGCCGCCATTGCTGTTTGGGCGCGAAAAAATTTTGTCGCGACAAGAACGAATAGTATGACATTCAAACTGTGTAGCAATACATTCCCTAATTTTATTCCCACCAGGCCGAGTGATTTATAACAAAACCATAACCATAAATTGGTAAGCGGATGAAAATGCGCAATTT
Source organism: Bdellovibrionales bacterium (assembly GCA_023250775.1). Taxonomy (GTDB): domain Bacteria; phylum Bdellovibrionota; class Bacteriovoracia; order Bacteriovoracales; family Bacteriovoracaceae; genus GWA2-49-15. Next base: position 989 of record JAHFAA010000516.1, on the reverse strand, counting down.
GCACACTGGTAAGTAGGTCATAGAAGTTATTATTTTGGATTGATAGATTGTTTTTAATCAACTCCAGATCATCAAGCCCCACCCAATCAAAAAAAAGTGGTGAAAAAAAATAACAGAACCAAAGAATGGCAAAGATTAGAAGATAGGGTGCTTTTGATGCGGAAATTTTCATAAAGGGCAGTACGAGGAAACTGGTGGATTCCCTGGCATTAATAATTCGTTCATCTTAATTAACTCAGGGAATTCACCAGGACATTTGTTGTGGCCCATTGGCCAGCGCTGTAACAACTATTTTTTTGCAGGAGGGGTCATAGGTTTTACATCGCCGCAGTCATTGGAAGCAAATTTTCCATTGAAGGTCATTTTTGATTTTTTGCCGGTCTTATCGGTCACATCGACGATGCCGTTGTAGTTGCTGGAATCTTTAATGGTGAAGTTTGAAGTTCCTGATGTTCCATCATCACATTTAAAATCAGCAATAACTTTTGAGGCAGATTTTTCTTTCACAGTCGTTGTACATTTTTTGTCTTTTTGCTGATTGAGGTTGGCCTCGTTTTCCAGCATTTCTTTGGTGTAACAAACTTGCATGCCACCGCCTGGAGCGATACCCATTTTTCCGCCACCCATTTTTCCCATCACGCCGGCCATTTGTTTTTGTTGTTCAGGAGACATTCCGGCCATGGCCTTACGCATTTCCGCCATAGGATCGGTTTGTTTGCCATCGGCTCCAGCTAAGCTCATTTGAATTTCCCATAACCCGGGTTTCATGCCGAGGGCCGCGAAAGTTGAAAGAGAGAACGACATCAGAAGTAGCGCGATACAAATCTTCATTCGTGAGTCCTTTATTTTGAAAAAATTTGGAACTCAAAAATGCTAAATCTCCCTGGCATGGACGTCAAGGGTGAGAATTAGGGAAGATTGCCATCCACCGCCCGAGCATGGGGAGGAGACATGGTCATTTTAAAGCTGTGATCAGGATATCCGCGATT
>JAHFAA010000121.1 GCA_023250775.1 Bdellovibrionales bacterium | reverse complement strand
ATTTTCAGATCCACGACAGCAAGCTCGCAACGAGTACTAAAAGTGGCAGAAGTTTGGATTTTAAAAACGACAGTTTTTTTCAAAACTGAGTAGTCTAGAAGATAGGAACTTTCGGCGGCGAAAACGTTCACAATTCCCAGGAACAAAAAAAGCAAAATTGTTTTACTCATGATATTTACCTCGCGCCAAGGTTTACACCTGATGATAATTTGGCGTCAAACCGATCGATCATTTTTCAGAGGAAAAAGATTAATAGAAAGACTGTAGACTTCTTTCGGCTCCCCTGATTCCAGCAATTTAACAATCTTCCTTGAGGAGGCAATGATCATCTTTTTCGCCTGCTCATATTTCTCCGGGGAGAGCGCAAAGGTTGTCTCCCAGAAGTGACGTTTATCAATAGGATCACGCTCGAGCGAAAGCTTGGCCAGGTCCAGAATTTGGAGGTGGCGGGAGCGAATGGCGCGGTCTGGAATATCCGTTTTGGTGGTGAGGGGTGGAGTCTCTCGATAAAAACTAGCGCCGCGTTTTTTGAGCAGCCCCATCTTCACCAACCGATCAATCGCCAAAGTCGCCTCCAGCTCAGAAATTCCAAGTTTGGCAGCAACCCAGGAGGGAGAATTTTTATGTGATTTTATCGCGCACAGTTCAAGAATGGCATAGTGGTACCAGTCCGAGATCAAATGAAAGGCATCTTGCTGCAGCTGCAGTCTCTCGATATCTATGGCCGAGCTTTTTTTATTTGCCTCATTAACGAACAGCTGTTGTTCAAGAGGTGGCAAGGATAATTTGTCGGCAATTTTCATCATGTTCTTTTTTGAGAGAGTCCTTTTTCCCGCCAGAAAACTGGAGAGCGAGGCAATTCCGATTCCCAGAAAATTAGAAAATGCGCGAAGAGAGTATGCTGGATTTTTACTTTTCCTTTTCAAATACTCCCGCTGAATAACTCCCAGACAATAATGTGCTTCATTCATAAGCGACTCCGATATAAAACAAAATATCATGATGTTCCGAGTTTGTGAACGGAACACTTTGTTCCGATACATGATCCTGTCTCATTGCCATAAAAATAAATGCTGGCTATGGTGCGCTCATAACGAAAACATAAATGGAGGCCATAATGAAAACAAAAATCTTAATCACCCTTACAACGCTCGTCATGTCCCACACAGTTTTTTCAGCAGATTTTGGAGATTGCTCACTGACTTGTGAAGATCAGGCCAATGAGGCCTGCAATCGTGGAGATGCGCTCATCGATCTGGTCTGTTATAGTGCCGCTTTTTGGGGTTGCATGGCCGGCTGTACATCCGTAAAAGAGGCCGGTGGGGAAATGATTCCAGCGCACAGAAATCTGCTCAAATACACCAAGTGTAGTGAAGCAGCATCGGCCCCTTATTGTGGTGCCATCGGCACCAGGTCCGAGGGTTGGTATTTGGAAAACCGTCTTATCGCCTGGGCCAACTGTCGAGATAAACAGCTTGCTTGCGAACAAATTGGTACGCCTTTTGAGGGATGGTATATCTACTAAAAAGATCATAAACGCGAACATTCAAAACTGGCAAAAATCCGTTTTTGCCAGTGATTCAGTGTTAAAAAGTTGAATGGACTCACAATCAAGATCAGTGGCATAAACACTTACGGTATAACATTCATATCGTTTTTTGTGAGACGAATTCCAATTCATGTTATCCCTGCACTGAAAGTAGGATTCAGGATTTACACAGGCCCAAGATCTTCCTTTGCAATCATAAACCAAAGCATTTCCCAAATCCTGATAGGATGGAGGGAAGATATAACCACTATCTTCCAGGGTTTCCTGTTGCGCTAAGATTTTCACAACCTTAAGACCGGTTGCTGAAATCAATAAGAGCATAAGAATTATAAGCGCCACTTTCATATTAATATTCTAAACCGGGCGCGTCTGTGGACCGCTGTCATTTTTCCTCACGCGGCGATGATCGTTGTCAGCTTACAATTCAGCGAAAGGCAGTAGGCTTTTCTAAGATGATAAAATACAAATTTGACACAGATGAAAAAGATTTTATAAAGATTTGCACGCTCTATCAAATGGCAAGATGGTGGCAAGGAACTTGTTCCTCAGAACAGATCGCAAGAATGATTAGCGGCAGTCTTTGCTTTCTCACCGCCTGGCAAGAAGATCAACTGGTGGGCATGGGAAGAGCTATTTCAGACAGCTCGGACGATGCCTATCTTCAAGATATTTTTGTGGACAAAAATTATCGCAAGCAAGGAATTGCGACAAACATCATCAATCGCTTAACTGATTATTGCCTTTCAAAGAATATTAATTGGATTGCGTTGATTGCAACTCCAGGGAGCGTTGATCTTTACGAAAAATCGGGTTTTAAAAAAATGCCTGATCACACGCCGATGCAATTTTATGAAAAACCTAACTTTTAAAAAAGTTACGATTGAACATCAGTCTGTCATTGAAGCATATTTATCAAAATATTCTTCTTTTTGCCTTTCTTCTTTCACTTTTCCCAGTCTCGTGGCCTGGGAAAGGGTCTATCATTATCAATGGACTATTTTAGAGAACACCTTACTTTTGAAATTTGTGCCGTTTAAAGAGAATAGAGAACATTTCATGCAACCCATCGGCGAATTTCCGGTGGCCTTGCAAAGTCAAATCATCCAATACGCCCAATCATTGGATTACAAGCTGTGCATCTATGCAGTTGCCAACATCTTCCTCGAAAAATTCCCTGAATTTGTTTCACATTTTGAACAGATCGAACATCGAGATATGGATGATTATATTTACTCGGCGGAGGATCTCGCGCTGCTAAAAGGAAAAAAATATCAGGCCAAGCGAAACTTATTGCATCAATTTGAAATGAATAATCATTGGTCAAGTGAGGCCATTACGATAGAAAATATTCCCGCCTGCTTGGAAGTCATTAATGCCATTTACCCTCAACAGGAATTAGAGTCCACCTCCTATCTGGGACTTGAATTATCCGTTCTCACTTTCGTATTAAATCATTTCCCCCAATTCAAAGAGCAAGGTATTTTAATCCGCATTGATGGCCGACCGGTGGCCTTCTCGATTTTTGAACATCTTAATCCGACAACCTGTGTAGTTCATTTTGAAAAGGCCATGAGGGAATATAAAGGCCTATATCAGTTAATTAATCGTGAAGCGGCAAAAATTATTTTTTCCAAAGGTTACAAATATATCAACCGCGAAGAGGACCTCGGAATTGAAGGCCTCAGAAAGACAAAACTTTCCTATCATCCTTTAGAGTTCTGCCCTGCTCATGTTCTTGTCTTTACGCGGTAACAGCTTTGGCGGTATATTCTTACTGCATGAATAAAATTATTTTACTTCTTTGCTTAATGTTCCTTGCTCCTGTTACCCCCGCGCAGACAGATAATTTTCTTAAACGCCCTGGCGATGAAATCACCACTGCGAAATTCAACCAGCTACTGATACGGGAGGCCCAGGGAGTCGTCAAAATTGGCCTGATCTTTGAAAATGGCGAACGCCACTACGGCACCGGCACTTTTCTCTCGGCCCAAGGACACCTGATTTCAAACATGCATGTCCTGCAACCCCTGCGTGACAATCCCAAAGTTAAAGTTACTTATACCTTGAAGAATGGAACCGTTTTACATAGCTCCACCTTTATCAAATGTGATGACCAGCCAGGAATTGATTTGTGCATCGTAAAATTGGACACGCATCCACTTTATTGGTTCCCACTAAAAATTAAGCTGCCTTCGCCTTATGTTTCTCTCTTTCTGATCGGCAATCCTGTTGAAAAAGATTTTGAGATTCTGGCGGGGCGTCTCCTTGTACCATCAACACCAAGCTCCACCGGCCAACGCAGATTGGAAGTGAGCGTCCCCGTGCGTCCTGGTTTTAGCGGCGGCCCGATTTTTGACAATGACGGAAAATTAGTCTGTCTCGCCAGCGAACTTACCTATTCCCACACTTTAATCGGCATCAACTGGCAGCCAGATCCGACCTCTCTTCACTATTACTGTATCGAGGCCAGTGTAATCTCAAAATATATCAGGAAATCAAAAGTTCCCTCGCTCTTGTAGATAATATTTGTTACAAATACCGATCTATGAAAAAACTCTATTTTATCTTCGGAATCTTTTTCCTTGCGACTTCGGCCTTTGGCCAAAATATTACTCCCGGTTTTTTGCGCGGACATCTTCGCTTTCTGGCCGATGATCTTTTGGAAGGGCGTGGGCCCGGAACTCGCGGTGGAGAATTGGCCACCAAGTACATCGCAAGCCAATTGGAAGCTCTGGGAGTTGAACCGGGCAATGGAACAAGTTACTTTCAAAATGTGAGTATGGTGGGATTGACCGTGGAGCGCGGGCAGACGATGCAGCTGCAGAAAAATGGCAAAAAGACCCTTTTAAATTTTGGCGCTGACTTTGTGGCCTGGACGCCCAGTCAGCAAGCCGAAATAAAAGTGCAAGGCGAATTAGTTTTTCTCGGTTATGGAATCACTGCACCTGAATTTCAGTGGGATGATTTCAAAGGCACAGACCTGCATGGAAAAATCGGACTGATTTTAGTTAATGATCCTCCTTCCGAAGATCCCGCCTTTTTTGAAGGCAAGGCGATGACATATTATGGACGCTGGATTTACAAACTTGAAGAGGCCAGGCGACGTGGACTTCTCGGCGCCTTTGTTGTTCACAAATTAGAAACCGCCGGTTACCCATGGCACGTGGTTGAAAATTCAGCAGGAGGCGAGCAATTTTCCTTAAAGGCCACTGTGGATACAAAATACAGAATGCAACTTGCAGGATGGATTTCATCCAGCACAGCGGAAAAGATGGCCGAGTTGAGTGGAGTTTCCTGGCCTGAACTGGAGGCCAAGGCGAAAGAAAAAAGCTTTCACCCCATTCCTTTGGGAGTCACGCTCGAGACCACTTTGAAATCGGCCATGCGCTCGATTGAATCTCCTAATGTAGTTGCCATCCATCGCGGCAGTAATCCAAAATTAAAAGATTCCTATGTCCTCTATTGCAGTCATTGGGATCATCTGGGAATCGGAAAACCCAATGAAAAGGGAGATCGGATTTATAATGGTGCGCTCGACAATGCCAGCGGCGTGGCCTCTTTACTCGCTTTAGCAAAAGCTTATTCCACGATCAAAACCGACCGATCCGTCATTTTTCTTTTTCCCACCGCTGAAGAAACCGGCCTGCTGGGTTCCGAATACTACGTGAAACATCCTCTTTTTCCTCTTGAGCAAACGGTCGGCGTGATCAATTTTGATGAAGTCAATGTCTGGGGAAAAACCACCGATATTTTCTCACTTGGAAATGATCGCACCACCATGGAAAACTCCGTTAAGAAAGTGGCAAAGAAAATGAAACTGAGTTTGGGAAAGGATTTTTTCCCAGAAAAAGGAACCTTCTTTCGTTCTGATCATTGGACCTTTGCACGAATGGGAATTCCTGCAACGTCGGTCGAATTTGGCCAAAACTTCGTAGGCAAACCCGAAGGCTGGGGCATGCAGAAGTCAAAAGATTTTTCTGCCAATCATTATCACGAACCCAGCGACGAAGTGCAACCTGACTGGGATTATTCTGGAACCGTTCAGCATGTCGAATTTGCCTTGCTCTTAGGGCTTGAGCTGGCGCGCTCAAAAAATCGCCCAGTTTGGAAAGACGGCCGTCGTGCGCCACAGTCGGCGCGCTTCGACGAAAAAGATTAGTTCTCTTTCATTCAAAACGAAAAATTTTTTTATTCAGACCAAAAGAAACAATCAGGCCAACCACTAAACCAAGGGCGATATGATTGAGGGCCAAGCTCACACCTGTCGTGACCAGCATAACAAAGGCACTCAACTTCTCACTTTGATCGCGACATACCAGTGCCAAGCTGAGGCCGCTAAAAGAAAGCATGACACCTAAAATGCTGAGCGGGAATGCGGAACATAAAATAGAAAAGGCCCCGCCAAGAGTGATGGCGAGAAGCATCTTCATCGCCCCTAGAAAAATTATTGAACCATTCGTTCGTGCGCCAAAATGATGTTGACCGGCCAGCCCCCCGGCGCCATGGCACATGGGCATTCCCCCAAACCACGCTGACACCAGGTTCATAAGGCCTACGGAAACGGCGACTTTTTTTGGTTGCAAGGTATAGTTCGGGAATAAATCCGCCGAGAGCGCGCAAACAGCGATAACAGAATTGAGAAGCGTGAGAGGAATTTGAGGCAACGCCGCTCGCGGAAAGGCACTTACAAAATCACTCAACTGCAAATGGTAGAGATGAGGAAACCACAAGTGGAATTGAGCGGTCTGCACTTGTGCATAGGAACTATTCAAGGCAATAAGCATACCGACAGTAAAAACTAAAATTGCTACAGGGATTTTTTTAAAGTTAAAACTTATGAGCACGAGGAGAAAAGTCACGATTCCAGTACTCAGACTGTCGAGGCCAAAAAGATTTTTCGTACCACTGATCATCTGAATTCCTTTCATCAAAAGCGTGAGGCCTACGGCCAACTGAATCCCGCGAATAACACTCTTGGGGATGAAGCGATTCAACCACGTGACGGCGCCCGTGAGACCGATAAGACAGATACAGACACTGACAATAACTCCTGCCGCCAGGATTTGAGGAACCGACAAACCTTCCGTGATGGCGACAGCGGCAATGGCCTTCATAGGCTGCACGGCCAAGGGGAGTGGGAAAGAAAGTCCTGTCACTAAATTGAAAAAACCGGCAAAAAATAATCCGGCGGCAAAATCAAGTCCATTGGTGGCGGCCATACCGACTAAAAGAGGAAGAAAGGTTCCTAAATCGCCAAGGGAACCGGCCAATTCATAGCGATTAAATTTTGCTTTCTTAAAATTTTCTACAATTGTGCTCAACACGAAGAGAGACCACCCTTTAACGAGTACACATTGTCGGCGCCTTTTCGATGGAGATCATCAACTAAGCGTTGACTGCGAACGCCTCGAGCACAAAAAAATAAATATTTTTTTGTGATATCGAGAGAATCACAAAGTCCTGGATTCTGGCACAAGGCCAGAGCGGGAGTACTCTCTAAAAAACGGTAATCCTCAGGGCGGATTTCTCGTGGAGAACGAATATCAATCCAGATAAATTGCTCTTTCTTCAGCAAGGCCTCGTGCAGATTAAGTTCATAGCTCGATCTGTATTCAAGCAGAATCTCATCCCAGTTTTTTTTCCCAGAACAATAGGAACAATTTTCTTTTTGGGTAAAAGAATGCTTCATGGTCTCAAGGGATTTTAAATCGAAAGTTAAAATCTCCCCTGCTTTCAAGTTAGGTCGTCCGAGGAGGGCCTCGACCGACACCAAACCTTGCAAAGAACCGAAGGCCATGGCGGTGGCGCCGAGAACGCCGACTTCGGCACAATTGCCGACACACCCATCTGACAACTTATCGGGATAGAGACAACGCAGGCAAGGCGAGCTTTTTTCGGCATCAAAATAAAGAATCTGACCTTCATATTGATAAATGCTTGCTTGAACTAATTTTTTCTTCAGGTGCGAGCAGGCGTCATGAATAAGAAATTTTGCCTGAAAATTATCGGTGCAATCCAAAACAAGATCGGCCTTTTTTAGCAGGCCTAGAATATTTTCCGGAGCGAGCAGTGTAGGAATAGACTCGACATGCAGAAAAGGTGCCATGGCCTGCAAACGGGTCTTGGAAACATCGGCCTTAAACTTGCCACAATCATTGGGTGTAAAAAGAAATTGCCGATGTAAATTGCTCACCTCGACTCGATCATGATCGACAATTGTGAGATGTCCGACACCGGCCAGAGCCAGCGCCACAAGAGCAGGATGACCAAGCCCACCTGCGCCAATCACAATCACCCGACTCGCCAATAACTTTTCTTGCGAAAGAATTCCGAAATCTTTCAAGATAATTTGGCGTTTGAAATATTCCTTCATGTCGATCACGTCAGCCTCCACACGAAGACTGATGACAGGCAACCCACTCGCTCACGCCCTCAACATAGTGCTCTTTTTTCCAAATAGGTACGCGCCGTTTAATTTCATCAATAAGAAACTGGCAGGCCAAGAAGGCCTCTTGGCGATGAGGCGCTGAAGCGGCGACACGAATTGCGACCTCTCCAATTTCCAGGTGGCCATAGCGATGAATAGCATAGAGGTCTGTCACCCCGAATTTTATCACCGCCTCTTTAATTATTTCATTTCCCTCACGCAGGGCCATCTCTTCAAAGCACTCATATTCCAGCGAGCAGACGCCACGGCCTTCATTGTGATTGCGAACCAGACCTTCAAAAGAAACAATTCCGCCATTATTTGGGGCCTTTAAATTGGCGGGAAGGTCGCTTTGATTAATGGGATTTTTGCTTAAAACGAACATCACTAACCTCCTGCCACAGGGGGGAGAAACACGATTTCATCGTCGGCCTTAATCTGACAGTTCCAATCCTGATAATGACGATTGATGGACACTTTGAGATGTCCGGGGTCCAAGGGGAAATTATGTTTCTTGTTGAGTTGATGAAAAAGTTCAATGGCATTTTGAGCATGGGTTTCAACCAGCTCTTCACTGGCACCGACTTTTTCTCTTAGCGCCGCAAAGTATCTTACTTTCACTTTCACAACGTCACCCCTATTTTCTGCAAGATGTTGGTATAATCTTCCGGCGTATTGGCATTGGTTAATTTATCAATATTCGGATTTGCAAGCGGTTGGAAAAGTGAATTCAAGAGCATTTTTCGCGGACATTTAATTCCCCGCTCAAAAAAATGGAGCAGCTTGTGCTTAAATTCCGGACGATATATGGCCGACAAAGGTTCAGGCAAACCTTGAGCATCGACGTGGCCGCTCACCAAGGCGAAAGGATGCGCATTCGTAATAAGATGTTGAAGATGCTGATCATCAACCAAGGGCAAATCGCACGCCATGACTAACCAGCGTGCCTCAGGATAGGCCATCATGGCGGAAAGAATTCCGGCCGCCGGGCCTGTACTCGTGACGCTGTCATGAATTTGAGGAAGTCCTTGCAGATGGGAACTTTGCTCTTGATCATTTCGGCACGAAACAAAAGTTTTTGTGCAATATTTGGCCAGTAACTTATAAAGAAATTGGACTTGGGTTTCCCCGTGATAGGAAAGAGCGCCCTTGTCTTGTCCCATGCGCGAACTCTTCCCCCCCACCAAGACCAGGCCAAAGAGTGGGGCCTTGCTTGCCTTTTCGAAGACGAAATCCAAAACATATTTGGCGAGACCATCAAGATCATCGTGCGCAAAAGTGGGCACGCCCGCAGGTAACGGGAGTTTGATCTTAGGAGAAACGACAAAAGCATGGACATTCACAACCGTTCCATCTTGAATCAATTTTAAGATTTCACCTTGCTCATCATCATCAAGCACAATAATTTTTGGAGCAGTAATGCTCTGAGGTTCTTCAAGCAAGGCAAAATGATAATCTGAAATCTGGGGATCGCGTTTAAGACCTGTGACTTTATATTGAGGGGTAAACTTTGAAATCAGTTTTTCAATCAGGGGCCTTGCAGCTGGCCCTGCAAAAAAAACTTCGAATGGATGATAGAGATAGGATTTGTTCATTCTAGATTCCTGCTCGAACATAATCTTGTTTTCCACCACTTTTCTCTACCAAATAACAGGAACAAATTTCCATCCCATGTCCTGCCGATTTACACATGTCATAGACAGTTAAGGCGGCAACCTGCACGGCCATCAGGGCCTCCATTTCCACTCCGGTTTTCCCGCTGGTCTTCACTCGGCCATCAATCTGAATGAACTCCTGATCGAGGACCTTAATCTCAAGCTTCACATCCTCGAGAAAAAGAGGATG
>JAHFAA010000515.1 GCA_023250775.1 Bdellovibrionales bacterium | reverse complement strand
GTAACCAATTTCTGTAGGCCACCAAGTGAGCACGGGCGGCATTATTCAGGCCATCCAACTCGGGCATATTATCTTTTAACCAATCAATAAATTGCCGGATGTCGTTTTTATATGAGGTGCGGGTGTGGGCCGAGGGAAAATTCTTGAAAAATTCGTACTCGAACTCATAGGCCTTTTGCCAGCCAGCTTGAGGGGCGGGAGTGGAATTGTCAGGATTGAGAACTACAAGTTTCTTTTGGCCCATATCAATATTGTAGGCCTAGCGGAAAAATTCAGTACAAATTTTTGAATTTTTCTTTTAACAAGGCTTGGGCGCGCACGGCAGACTCGCCGGTGACCTTATAGGCAGGAAGGGGGGTTTTGTGGTTCATTCCGGCGGCACGAAAAACATTCTGGTCATCATCTTGTTCGGCAATAAATAAATCGACTCTTTGGGCGCCAATGCCTACAAAGGCACTTCCCGTATCGCGCACTTGGAAAAAACCTGGGTGGAGACTGCCATCGGGAAGTTTGAGTCCCTTGGCGGTTGGTACATAAATAATATCGCCTGGTTTATGAATCTTTAAGTCGGCGGCGATGGTGTGAAAGGGAAGCAGGCAATAATCTTTTGTGCCTTCGCCATAGATGCAGTGGCTGAGTACACGGAAACGGCCTTCGCCCGCCCAATTAATGGTGACAGGGCCCTGACCACGGTCTTTTAAAACCCCGCTGCCTTCCATCTTGAGAACCTGTAAAAAGCGTGAGCAAACTTGCGCCAGCACCACATTTTCCGGAGTTAGGACTTCAGCAATCTCGTCGCCTTTATACTGGACGCCACGATAGAGGCCCGAGCAAGAGGTACGAGTTTCATAGGCCAGGTAATAAGTTGTGGGGAGCAGGTCGGGAATTTTTTGTAAATCTTCTTGGGCGATCAAGGTGTCTTCTGAGTTTTGAGCTTGAGCGCAGGCCACGGTTAGGGCGAAAAGAAGTATTCCAAGAAGTAGTTTTGACACGGTGAGTCCTCGCTTGCTTTGAGTATGTCAAAAACGTTAGGTTACCTGACGCTATTTGTAAAGTACGGGGCTAAAGCGAAGTTGTGACTGGGACTTTCTGCTTAATTAAACGTTCCACAGCGCGAAGAAGATGAAGCTCGCTATGGTCGCAAAAAGAAATCGCCACGCCACCAAGTCCAGCGCGCGCCGTGCGGCCAATACGATGGACGTAGCATTCGGGATCTTCAGGCAGATCGTAATTAATTACATAACCAACACCGGGAACATCAATTCCACGAGCGGCAATATCAGTCGCCACGAGAACTTTAATTTTTCCCGTGCGAAAACTTAAGAGGGCACGCTCGCGGGCGTTTTGAGATTTATTTCCGTGAATGGCCATGGCCACAACTTTTTCACGTTCCAGATGTTTAACCACGCGATCGGCACCGTGTTTGGTGCGGGTAAAAACCAGCACACTACCATTGGAATTCTGGCGCACGATATTTCTAAGCATCATGAGGCGATTGCCTTTTTCAACCATGGCAACTTTTTGTTCCACTTTTTCCACTGTGGTGGATTGGGGAGTGACTTCGACCCGCACAGGTTTGTAGAGCATGGTGTTGGCGAGAGAGGCGATATCGTTTGGCATAGTTGCGGAAAAAAGGAGTGTCTGACGCTTCGGAGGAAGTCTGCGCATGATTTTTTTGACGTCGGTGATGAAACCCATATCCAGCATGCGATCGGCCTCGTCTAGAATAAAAACTTCCAGCTGTTCAAAGAGCATATGTCCTTGCTCAATGAGGTCGAGGATTCGTCCGGGGGTGCCGACGACAATATCGACACCGCGAGACATGGCCTGAATTTGTGGGCGCTCAGAAACGCCACCAAAAACAACGACGCTGGTGAGCCGAGAATTTTTGCCATAGGCATGAATCTGCTCCAAAATTTGCGAAGCAAGTTCGCGTGTAGGAGTGAGAACCAAGGCGCGCATGCGGGCCGGACGGGCCTTAATGCGATTTTTCATCAAGCGATCGATCAAGGGGAGAGCGAAGGCAGCGGTCTTGCCAGTCCCGGTTTGAGCAATTCCCAGAAGGTCTTTTCCTTCCATCAGATGGGGAATGGCCTGGGCCTGAATCGGCGTCGGAGTGGTATGGCCTTTTATCTTAATTGCCAACAGAATCTCTGTTGATAAACCTAAATTATCGAAATTTAACACGTTATCTCCCTGTAGTTGCCGCACACTCGGCTTTTTGCCACGGAATGTCAAGCCATGTGAAAAAAGAGGGAACTCGGAGTCCTCAATTCTTTCATTGTAAAGAGTGCTGAAGTAGCATTCCTGCATGCATGAAAACGTTCGCACATCTCTCGACCAGGCCTTGGAATTTAGGCTCACCAATTTTTTGCAAAAAAATTTTGGGTTGAAGCAATTTCGCAAGGGACAGCTCGCCATCTTAGAATCAATTTTGCACCGGCGCGATGCCTTGGCGGTCATGCCAACCGGCGGTGGTAAGTCATTGTGTTATCAGCTGCCATCGCTTTTTTTAGAGGGGCTGGTGGTGGTCGTTTCGCCGCTGATTGCCCTTATGAAAGATCAAGTGCGCGGACTGCAATCACTGAATATGCGGGCGGGAGCATTTTATTCCGGACAAACCGTGGATGAGAAGCGCGTGATTTTTGAGGAGATCAAAAAAGGCGGGCCTTATGTGCTCTATCTGTCGCCTGAACGGGTACAGAATCCTGGTTTTCAAGAATGGA
>JAHFAA010000120.1 GCA_023250775.1 Bdellovibrionales bacterium | reverse complement strand
CTTCCGCCAAAATACTGTGAAGATAGACTTGTAATAAAATATCACCCAGTTCCTGCGCCATCGCAGCATCATCTAGGGTTTCGAGCGTGGCCAGAAATTCGTAGCATTCTTCAACCAGGTATTTTGCCAGACTTCGATGAGTCTGTTCCAGATCCCATGGGCAGCCATGAACAGGGTCGCGCAGTCTTTTTATTGTCAGGAAAGCATCTGTTAGTTTATTCATAGATATATTATAGTAGGTCTTTTGACCAAGGTTTCACTTATTAAAATTAAAGCGCAATATCACTCTACTCTAAAGAACATAAGACCAGAAGGATTTCGACTCAAGGCCCTTGATTGGGTTAGCGAAGTTTTTTTAAAGCAATTTTTTCAACTGTCCTCGCACAAAATGCAGATCGTTGATCTTACAGGTGTCGATGTTGTGAACTGGCACGTTGTTTTATGTGGTGCGCAGAAAATTAGCAGCTTAAATGCACGTTACCGAAAAATTAACAAAGTGACTGATGTTCTCTCGTTCCCCTTGTTTGATAGTTTGAGGCGTGGCCATGGGGAATTTCCCCTGCCATCCCCCTTATCATTGGGTGAGATCTATATTTGTGTCCCGAAGGCGCGAAAACAGGCGAAAGAATTCCATATTTCTCTTGAACAGGAAATTTTACATCTCTATACTCATGGCCTGTTGCATCTTTTGGGGTTTGATCATGAAAAATCTCGAAGAGAAGAGCAAATTATGCAGAATCTCGAAAATGAGATCGTGGCCAAAATATATCGTAAGGCAAAATACTAGAAAGGCAGATCATGGACGAAACAATAAAGATTAAACTCGACGAGTATAAAAATATTATTAAGGCCCACGAAGATAAATTATCGATGCTTCGGAGGTCTCTTTGAAATCGATAAAAAGCTCACACGCCTTCAAGAAATTGCCCACATGGAATCGATGGAAGGTTTTTGGAACGACTCTCAGAACGCCGCCAAAATCCAGCAGGAAAAATCGGCGATAAAAGATATTTCATCTAATTATCTGTTGTTGGAACAGCTGCGCGACGAATTTTTTATTTTGTATGAATTTGTCACTCAGGATGACGATCTGGCTTCAGGCAAAGAAGCGCTCACAATTTTTGACAAATTTATTAAGCAGTACAAGCAAATCGAACAGAAGGTCTTGCTTTCTGATGAAAGTGATTCCTTAAATGCCATCATCAGCATTAACGCCGGTGCAGGTGGTACAGAGTCATGTGATTGGGCCGCGATGCTCTATCGGATGCTAATCCACTGGGCAGAAGATAAAGGATTTAAACTTTCGTTGATTGATACTCAGGAAGGTGAGACGGCCGGCATCAAGTCGGTTTCCTTTATGGTGGAGGGGCCGTTTGCCTACGGACTTTTGAAATCAGAATCCGGCGTTCATCGGCTGGTGCGTATTTCTCCTTTTGATTCCAATGCTCGAAGACATACTTCCTTCGCTTCAATCTGGGTGACTCCCGAAATAGACGATACTATCGAAATAGTCATTGCCGATAAAGATTTGAAAATCGAAGTTTTTCGCTCGGGTGGTGCAGGCGGGCAGTCAGTCAATACCACCGATTCGGCAGTCCGTTTTACCCACCTTCCAACGGGAATTGTCGTCGTCTGTCAAAAGGAACGCAGCCAACTTAAAAATAAGGCCCTGGCGCTAAAAATTCTCCGTTCTCGCTTATATGAGTTAGAACTGGCCAAGCGTCGTGCCAAGACCGATGCCATCGAAGCCGAGAAGGATGATATTGGTTGGGGCGCGCAGATCCGTTCTTATGTTTTACATCCTTACAAGCTGGTTAAAGATCATCGCACAGGACACGAAGTCTTTACCGCCGAAGCTGTTTTGGATGGCAACCTTGATAGTTTTATTGATGCCTATCTTCGATGGATGGTAGAGCAAAAGGCACAGCAGGGTGCCAGCACATGATTTTGCGACTTTTTTTTCCCATTCTGCAAATCCTTTTAATCGATAGACCGACTCGACGTTTTTTAGTTGGAGTGGGTCTCGGGCTGGCCTTCTCTATGGCGGTGATTCTCTGTGCCTTGGGTATCATGGACGGCTTTGATCGTGAGATGAAAGAGAAATTGCGACTGGCCTCAGGTGATATCCAAATTATCTCTCGCAAAGGACTTGTGAGTTCACGTGAGATTGAAAAGGATTTTGCTCAGGCCTCGAAACTTTTTTCACAAGTCAAACGAACCACCGTATTTCAGACTGAAGCTTTTATGATCAGGGATCAAAATTCCCGTGGTATTTTATTACGTGGTGTTGCCCCCGAAGAATTTTCCGCTGTGATGGGACTCCCCATTGAACTGCAACCTGGGCAGATAGCACTGGGAAAGGAGCTGGCGCAATACCTGGGCGCAAAGGTGGGCGATGAGGTCGTTCTGGCACTTCCCCAAGGTCATGGTGACAATAATTTGCTTCCGAAATTAACAGCCTTCACTGTACGGCAACTTCTTGATCACGGTTTATTTGAATTGGACTCTCGCATCGCCTACCTTTCGCGTGAGGACCTTCGTACTCTTGTCGGCGACACATGGGAGCCTGACGAAAGTTTTGGAAATACCATTTTTGTCACCCTGCCAGAAAAATTTCGGGATGATGTAAAAAACTTTATCGACGAATTAAAACATGTCTTGCCCATGCATTATCAGATTCGCCCCTTTTGGAGAGATTTTGGGGTTTTGTTAGAGGCCGTGAAAATTGAAAAAACTGTTTTGGCCTTGGTTCTTCAGGTCATTGTTTTGGTTTCTTTATTCAATGTTTTCGGATTTATTGTTTATCTGAATGAAAAGAAAGCTCAGGAAATTTTTCTCTTTCGGGCCCTTGGTCTATCTGATAAACAATTAATGACTTTGTGGCCGTGTTTTTTAATTATCCTTTGGTTCGTGTCGTGTTTGATCTCTCTGATTTTTGTGCAGATCTTTAATTTTCTTTTGCACAACTTGGATCTTTTAAAAGTACCCGGAGAAATTTATCATTTGGGTAAGCTGGATATTAAATTAGGTTTGTTTGAATATGCCCTTGTATTTGGCCCGGCGTTGGTTCAAATTATTGTGTTAGCACTCTTTGGGCTACGACGCTTTATGAATAAGCCGATTATTGCGGGTTTGAGAATGGAGTTTAATTAGGTGGAAAGACCATTAATCACAGTGAGAAATGTCTCTAAACTCTATGCCACGACGAAAGCGCTTGCGAACGTAAGCTACGATTTCATGCCCGGCACACACTACGTTATTCAAGGTGCCAGCGGGTCGGGAAAATCGACTTTGCTTTATCTCCTCGGCGGACTTGATCGCCCCTCAGAGGGAATTATTTGCTCGGAAGGAAAAGATATGGCCACCTTCTCCAATGATGAGCTGGCGACCTATCGGAATCTTTGTATCGGTTTTGTTTTTCAATTTCATTTTTTATTGCCTTCGATGAATTGTCGCAACAATATTTTTCTGCCGGCACTTATCGGTGGAGTGATGACCCCCGAAGTCGAGCAATCTGTTCTGGCCTTGGCCGAGCATCTTGAAGTCCTCCATTGCCTGGATAAAATGCCTTATCAACTTTCAGGTGGAGAACAGCAAAGAATTAATTTGATTCGCGCTTTATCTTTGCGTCCCAAACTTCTTCTTTGTGATGAACCAACTGGGAATTTAGATAGCGTAAATTCTGAGAAAGTGACGTTGCTTTTAAAGAATCTCGCCACGAAGTATGGGGCGACTTTGATTGTCGTCACTCACGACTCAAAGGTGGCCTCTCATTTTACCCATCGACTCTGGATGAAAGATGGCCATCTCCATCTTGTGCCGCCTGTGGTTTAGTGCGGCATTCAACTGAATTATCGAAAATAACTGTTTGTAATAATAAGTTTTTATTGATACTTTTTGACAGGTATTTTTTTTACTTCAGAATTTGACGCATAAAGAAATAATGAAACAATATTTCGTCATCGGGGCGATTCTTTCCTTAATGTTTTCTGTTTTCACTTTGCAAAAAGTGGAGGCCCAAGTTTTACTGGGGCCAAAGAAAAAGTTATTTCGCGTGCAGAGCATCGAGATTCGTGGACAAAAGAAAGTTGAAAAAGAGGCCATCCTCGAAAAAATTGGTACACGCCCGGGCATGGATCTCGATACCCACATTCTTCGAAGAGACATCGAAAAGATTTATTCTCTCAAATATTTTGAAACAGTGACGGCGGAAGAAGGACCTAACGGGGCCCTTATTTTCACAGTGAAAGAGCGTCCTATTATTTCCAAGATCATTTTTGATGGTAACAGTGAACTTGATAATGACGAGTTAAAAACCCACATCAAGACAAAAGATTTTTCTATTCTCGATATCAATTCTTTAAAACAAGATGCCGAGGCCCTGCAAAAACATTATGAAGAAAAAGGCTTTTATTTGGCTTACGTTGACTATCGTATCAAAGAGGTCAGCCCGGAAAATGTGGAAGTCACTTATCAGGTCAAAGAATTTGATAAGGTGCGAGTTAAAAGTATCATCATCCTTGGGAATAAGGCCTTTTCTGATCCTGTACTGAAAGATATTATGGAGACTCGCGAAGAATCTCTTTTTTCTTTTATGTCCGGCTCGGGAAATTTCAAAGAATTCAATTTTCAAACCGACGTCGAACGTCTCAAATATTTTTATAAGACGAAAGGGCATTTACAGATCAATGTAGGCACTCCAGAAGTGACTGTTTCTGAAGATAAGAAGTGGGTTTTCATTACCATCAAAGTTAATGAAGGGCCTAAATTCACAGTCAACGATATTAGCTTTCAAGGGGAGCTCCTCTTTCCAGAAAGTGACTTGTTGGCAAAATTAAAATTACGTTCCAACGAAACCTATTCTGAAGAAACTTTGCGCCAAGACATTCAAATGCTCACGGAACTTTATCAAGACGAAGGCTATGCTTTTGCCAACGTCTTGCGTACTTTGCACGTCGTCCCCGGCGCGAACAAGGTCGATATCGAATATTCTTTCGAAAAAGGGAAGATGGCCTATTTTGGCAAAATTATCGTGAAAGGGAATACGAAAACACGCGATAAGGTTGTTCGACGTGAGTTGAAAATTCGTGAAGGCACACGTTTCTCTGGAACTGATCTTCGAAAAAGTCGTGAAAATGTTAATCGTCTAGGCTTCTTTGAGCAAGGTAGTGTTGTTTTTAATACCGTTCCTCGCAAAGACAAGGATGATGTTCTCGATGTTGAAATCAACGTGAAGGAACGTAATACCGGTCAAATTTCTGTCGGCGCGGGCTATTCGACAGCGACAGGTGCCTTTATGCAGGCATCGATTGGTCAGAATAACTTTATGGGTTATGGCCAGAATTTATCTTTTGGATTGTCTCTTTCCTCAACAAATAAAACATACAATATTGGTTTCACGGAACCCTATTTATTCGACACCAAGTGGACGGCTGGTTTTGACATCTACTCACAAAGTAATGAGACATCCAATTCATTCAGTTACAAACGAAATGGCTTAGATTTACGCGTTGGACATCCCATCGCGGAATACACCCGGGTTTTTGTGACCTACCGAATAGAAGACACAAAGATCAGTGCCGTAAATGACCCGACCGTGAATCCAGCGGTGGAAAATGGCTTGGCCTCAGTTGTTCGTACTTCTTTGGTACAAGATATGCGCGACAATACCTTTGAACCTTCTTCAGGCTACTACTGGAGTTTGGCGGCGGAATATGCTGGTGTTGGCGGTGATAAAAAATGGTACAAGTCAGAAGCAGACGCCCGCTATTTCAACAATATTGTTGGTGACCTAGTTTTCCGCTCACGACTCTTTAGCTCGAAGCTAGAGTTGGTGAACGATCGTCCTGTGCCTCGTGCAGAGAAATTTACCCTTGGTGGTGCTCGCAATTTGAGAGGGTATAATTATGAGGCCATTGGTCCAAAACGTAACATTGTGGTTAACGGCTTTACTCAACCATTCAATGAAGGTGGACTTTTCACGGCATTTACTCAACTTGAGTTCGAGCATCCTTTGGCGCGTGAAGCTGGCTTAAAATGGGTTGTCTTTTTTGACGCAGGGGATGCCGGAAGTATAGATCAGTTCAAGGCCTACATGGATTATGGTTTTGGTCTGCGCTGGTTCTCACCCATTGGGGTGCTGCGTTTTGAATTCGGCTACCCCTTGAACGCAGGACCTAACGATGCTGGTAGCCAATTTCATTTTGATATAGGACAATTATTTTGATTTGCACCCATGAGGAGATATTTATGAGAAGGATTGTGAAATTAGCTGGTTTGTTACTTTGCGTGATTGGATTCCAGACGGCGTCGGCCGAAGTTTCGGTTGGTAAGGTTGATATACAAAAGATTTTGGTAACTGTTAAACAGGGCCAAGATGTGCGCGAAAAGTTGAAGAAAAACTTTGATGGCAAACAAGAAGTCATTAAGAAAGAAGAAGATGCCATCCGCAAATTGCAGGAAGACTATCAAAAACAACAACTCGTGATGAGTGACAAAGCTCGCGTAGAAAAAGAAAAAGAAATTCAAGACAAAATCATGGCCTTGCAACAAAAGACCATGGGATTTCAAAAAGAAATTCAGCAAATGGAACAAACTCTCAAACGTCCTATCCTGGAAAAATTACGTGATGTCATTACTGATATCTCAAAGAAAGAAAGTGTGGATGTGACCTTTGAGGCCTCTACTGCTCCAGTCGTTTATGCCAAAAGTGAAAAAGATCTGACCGATGCAGTAATCGCCGAATACAATAAACGGAATCCGAAATAGCGCAGGCTCTGCGGATTGTTTGCCTCACGTCTTCGGGCCTTAAGTTTAGGTTATGAACATCACTATTGGTGACCTCAAAAATCTTGAACCTTCGTTGGCCTTACAGTCTCCTAATAATTGGCTTGGTCACCTCGTTACTATTTCCACAGTAAAAGAGCTCAAGTCTCAGTCAGTCATTTTTGTTAAAGATAAGAAATTTTTAAAACTTCTGATAGATGCCTTGGCCGGACAAGGAATTCCTGACGGCTGTGCCGTTGCCATCAATAAAGATATTTTTTCCGAGGCCCAAAAATTATTGCCTGTCACCGCCTTGCTAGAAAAGGGAGGCTGTCTTTGCCAGGTTGATAACTCGCAGTTGGCGATGGCGCGAGTTTCTAAATTATTTTTTGATAAACTCAATCGTGATTGCAATGACATGGTCGATGGTCGACAAATGGGGACGACTCAAATTCATCCTTCCACCTGGATCGCCCAGGGTGCCTTTATTGGAGGCCATGTCAAAATTGGAAAAAATGTTCAAATTTTCCCAGGTGTAACGATTCTTTCAAATGTTGAAGTTGGAGACGGTACAACTATTTTTCCCAATGTTGTGCTCTATCGTTTTGTGAAAATTGGTAAAAATTGTCGCATTCATGCTGGAAGTGTTATTGGTGCCGACGGTTTTGGATACCAATTTCACCAAGGTGTGCATCACAAAATTTGGCATTTAGGGAGCGTGGTGATTGAAGAGAATGTGGAGATCGGCGCCTGTACCACCGTTGATCGCGGAACGTTTGCGGACACCATTATTCGTGCCGGGGCCATTATTGATAATCAAGTCCAGATCGGACATAACTGTCGTCTCGGAAGAGGCGTGGTTGTATGCGGTCAGACGGGCTTTGCAGGCAGTGTCGAGTTTGGTGATTATAGTGTGGCCGGTGGTCGTGCTGCTTTTGCTCCTGATATCAAAGTTGGAAAGCAATGCCAGATTGCGGGACTTGCCGGAGTCACTGGTAATTTGCCCGATGGATCTATTGTCGCAGGTCATCCCGCTCGCCCCATGAGAGAGTGGTTGCGCTCTGAAGCGAAACTGCGAAGTTTGATAAAAAAAGATGATAAGGAATAGTTGTATGCTGTTTAATAAAACGCAAGTGATGGCCTTCTTACCGCACCGAGATCCTTTTTTATTCATCGATAGTGTTGAGTCCGTTGAATCTCCAGGGTGGCAATGGGGACAAGGTATTTTGAAAGATCCCAAAGACTCAATTGGAACGGTCGTCACGGCCAAGTATTTTATTAGACCAGATTTAGAAATTTTTAAGGGGCATTTTCCAGGGCGCCCCATTTTCCCTGGTGTTATTCAAGTCGAGATGATGGCGCAGGCCTCGAGTTTTATTATCGTAGTCAGCCACCCTGATCCTTTAGGTCCTTCTCAGCGTGAATTGGCCTTTGCTTCGATAAGCAATGCCAAGTTTAGAAAACCTGTCCTCCCAGGCATGGACCTGACCATTAAAGCAACTTGTACTCGTTACCGTGGTCCAATCATGGGTTGCGACTGCCAAATTTTTCATAAGAGTGAGTTAATGTCGGAGGCCAGTCTAATGGCCTCTGTAAAATATTAAGTTTAATTTGAGGTGATGTATGAATCAAAAAGCGAAAGTCCATTCTACGGCAATTCTTTCTGGTGAAGTCATTTTGGGGAATAATGTTGAAGTCGGTCCCTACTCAATCTTGGAAGGGAAAATAAAAATTGGCGATAATACAAAAATTCTTTCCCATGCCATCATCCGTGGAAATACTGAAATTGGTGTCAACAACACCATCTACCAGTTCTGCTCGATTGGTGAGCCACCTCAAGATACTTCGTACAAAGGTGAAGAAACACGAGTGGTGATCGGCGATAATAATATTTTTCGAGAATACGTATCGGTTCATCGTGGCACAATGAAAGAAAATAAAATCACAAAAATTGGCAACAACTGTTTGTTTATGGCCAAAGTCCATATCGCGCATGATGCAGTCGTGGGAAATAACTGCACTATTGTAAATTCGGTGAACTTGGCAGGGCATGTGAAGTTGGGTGATCGCGTGATCATCGGTGGTGGAACCAACATCGGGCAGTTTATTACGCTCGGGCGTGGTGCCTATATTGGTGGTGCGACCGCCATTGATCGCGATATTCCGCCCTTCTGTACCGCCTATGGTAATCGCGTGAGATTGAAAGGGATTAATATCATCGGACTTCGTAGAACTGGCGTTAGCAAGCAAATCATTGGCGAGGTTGTTGATTTCTTCCGTCTGATGGAGTCCTCGGCCTTTGCTCCAAGAGTGTTTGTTACTCAGGAAGAGCATATGAAAGAATATCAGAGCAACGAAATTGTTCAAGAGATGGCCCGCGCCATTCGTGAAAGTGAAATTGGGATCGCACCATTTTTCAATTAGAGGAAGATTGTCATGCAGAAGGTTAAGGTCGCTGTCGTTGGTTATGGTTTTTTGGGTAAGTGGCATGTGGAAAAAGTGCAGAAGTGTTCAACTGCCGAGGCACCCTCTGAACTTGTCGCCATCGTGGAGGTCAGTGCCGAAATTCGTGACCGTTTAAAAATCCAATTTCCTAAAATAAAAATTGTCGCTGATATAAAAGAAGTCATTGATGAGGTCGATGCGTGCATCATCGTGACTCCCACGTCTTACCATTATTCCGTGGCCAAGGAAGTTTTGAAAAAAGGCAAACATGTTTTTTGTGAAAAGCCGATGACCACGACCTATGAAGAGGCCAAGGATTTAATGCAACTGGCGGAGCAGAAAAAAGTCGTCTTTCATGTCGGTCACAGTGAGAGATTTCATTTAATTTGGGAGCAAATTAAAAAGGGGCCTTACAATCATGTCTTAAAAGGCCCTGCTTGGGTACGGATCGACCGAGCCGCGCCCTTTAAGGGACGTGCCACAGACGTCGACGTGGTCAGCGATCTTATGATTCATGATCTCGATTTACTTATTTATCTTTTTGAAGAGTGGCCATCAACGGTCGAGGCCATTGGCTACAAAATCAGAACTTCCAACTACGATTTCGTCTCCAGTATCTTAACTTTTCCTAGTGGCAAG
>JAHFAA010000119.1 GCA_023250775.1 Bdellovibrionales bacterium | reverse complement strand
CATTAGATGAGGTGCAGATGACGCCCCCATGGTTGCCCACGAAGGCCTTGAGTTTGGCATCGCAGTTAATGTAGGTGACGGGGATAATTTTAGATTTGGTCCAGGTGGTTAAGTTGCTCCACGCCTGCTCAATATCTTGCAGCTTTGCCATGTCGGCCATAGAGCAGCCGGCCCTCAAATCGGGTAGAATCACGGTTTGCTCGGGACGCTTTAAAATGTCAGCCGTTTCCGCCATAAAATGTACGCCACAGAACATGATGTAGCGGCGAGTACTTGCTTTCGCCTCTCGCGCCAAGGCCAACGAGTCACCTGTTACGTCGGCGTAGCGAATAATGTCGTCTTGCTGATAATGATGGCCGAGGACAATGACCTGTTCACGCAATTCAGCGTGGAGTTGGTCGAGCTCAACTAAAACCTGGGCATCGGAAAGTTCTTGTTCGCTGATCGAAGGAAGATAATCATCTTTAGTGTCGTCGTCATACAAATTTAACATTTCGATCCCATTTTCATTCTCGGATAATTTCTAATCCGTCTTCAATCCACTCAAGAATTCCACCCGAGAGATTGGAAACATTGGTAAAGCCTTTGGCGTCAAGAATTTCGCAGGCGCTCATGCTGCGGTGGCCACTGCGACAGCCAACCACGATTTCGATATTTTTATTGGTAATTTTTGCAATTCCTCTTTCAAAGTCTGAGAGAGGAATGAATTGTGCTTGGGGGATATGCCCTTCTTCGAATTCATCGCGATCGCGACAGTCGATGAAGATGATGTCTTCTCCGTTGTCCAGTTTGATTTTCAGTTCATCAGGGGCGATTTGTTTAATGCTCATATTTCGAATCCTTTCTAAAATTAAAATGTCCATCTTCTATCACGACTCAGCACTAGTTGTCGTCCTGGGCAGTCGTGGGAGGGGAACGATGCATTGCGATATGCGAAATGCTTTTGACGGGCCGCTGAAGTCCATCTAAACTCTACATAATGGTCTGATTTTTATCGAGATATCGCATGAAGTCGGTCAATCTCGCAGACCAACTCTTCTGGAGGGTAACATGGAAGTAATCACAGTTGGCAACAACAAGGGCGGGGTTGGCAAGACGATGCAGTGCTACCAGCTGGCCTGCCACTTAGCTGCCCAAAATAAAAAAGTTCTCGTTATTGATCTCGATTCACAGGGAAATTTGAGTTCAACTTTTGGAGTTAATATCCAGCGAACTCTCATTCCTGAATGGCTCATCGGGGATGTGAAGCTGGCGGATATCACCGTTCCCTCTGAGGGAAAGGACGACTTTCATCAAAACATAACCCTCGTTCCAGCGAGTCGCCACTTGGCCAATCTTTCGAAGCTTTTAATTTTGTCGGAGACTGAAGTTCGCAAGAACGCCGGTCGCAAAGAGCGACTCCTGCGCATGCGACTTGAAGAGGCGCGAGGCAAATTTGATTATGTCGTGATCGACACACCACCTATGTTAGGTGATGAACTGATTATGGCGCTGGTTGCCGCCGATCGAGTTTTAGTTCCCACACAGGCGCAAGATTATTCCATTGATGGCCTGGAAGAATTAATGGATACCTTTGAAATTATCAAAGACACTGAAAATCCTAAGCTGGTCTTTCACATTGTTCCAAGTATGGTGAATATGCGCCGTAAAATTGAACGCCAGCGTTTGGAAGAATTATCAGCGGCATACGCTGTCACTCCCGCCATTCGCAATTTAGTTCAGATGCAAGAGTCCATCTCTTTGGGTCGTCCCATTTTCAAAATGGGTAAGGGCTCGAAGGGTTGCCAAGACTATGAGTCTTTATGGAAAACTCTCGGATTTTCTGACCTTTAAAATTGCGGAGCATTTATGAGTAAAGATTTCGCCCCTCGAGTTTCTAAGAGAGAACGCAAGAGTATTTCCTTTGATGATCAGCTTTATCGCTTTTCTGATTCCAAGCTGCTTGAAGGTGCGCGGTTAGCAGAAATAAAGCTCAAAGAAATTTTAGTCAAAGAACAGGTTCGCACCAAGTTCAATGATGATTCAATTCGTGAACTGGCCAACAACATTAAGGCCAATGGTTTGATTCAGCCCTTGGTCATTCACCTCAAAGGAGCTGTCTATCGCTTGATCTGCGGTGAGCGACGCTTTCGCGCCATGAGTTTAATTGAGCAGGAATCGGCGCCTTGTTTTATTCTGGAAAATAAAACCGATGAAGAATTGATGGCCATTCAGTTCTCCGAAAACTCTTCACGAGAAGAGCTCCATTATGTCGACAAGGCCGACGGAATTTTTAACTATCATGCCGCCACTCAGGCCTCGGAAAGAAAAATTGTTGAGGCGCTGGGGATTTCAAAGTCTGAGGTCCATCGCGGTTTACTCATTGCCCGCCTGCCGCAAGAAGTGAGAGAAGCGGCCAAAAAATATGATGTCGAGAAGTATGTCCTTTTGGAATTGGGGGCCCTGCCGCCAGGCCCAACGAAGCAGAAAATCGAGGCCAAAATTATCTTAGGTGTGATCACCAAACGTAATGATCTTAAGAAGTTGTTAAAGCAAGAGTCCAAGGACGATGCTAAGATCTTGAAATCGGCATCTCAAATGATGGAAGAAAAATTCAAAGGTTTTGATACTGAGATCCTGAACTAATCCGGCTACCTTTTCTTGGCCCTAGGCCTGCAACATACTCCGGTATGATTCAGGCATTATTTAAAATATTCAAAGAGTTAAGGCCGAAAGTGCCCAAACAAGTGTCACACTCCGTGGGCATGTGTCTAAAAATAAGACGGCCTGTTCTGTGCTGTTTACTTCTCTGCTTCCTTCTACCCCAAGCCAATGCAGGTGGAACAACTCGCAAAGCGGGCAGGGGGAGTGATCTGATTGATGACTTGCCAATGCGCAAACCGGCCAATTTGGTACCCGATGATGAGATTGAAATTGTTCCTTTGCGACAAACTCTGTGGCCGGAACAAATCTTGGTTGAGGACGATGCTGGGGTTATGAACAATATGCGAAACCAGCTGACGGATTGGGAAACTCAGAGGAATTATGTTGATTTGTGGGACTTAGAATCCACCCACCTTTATACACCCCCGACAGAATCGCAAAAGAGGGGCTATGTTGGCACAAACTTGCTGCGTTATTTTGATAAACGTTTGGCCGGGGAAATTAAAAATGCAGATAACGGTTCTCCTTTGCACGCCGTTGGTCAGGTGCATAAAACCTTAAGACCTAAGGCGGAGGCCCGAATTTCTGAGCACATAAAACTGCGCTTCAAAGCACAGGTGTTACAAGGAAAGGCCTATTTAATGTTGGAAAACCCCTATGTTGAAACGAACACTCTTGTCACAGCTTCAGGGCGAGTCGAATTTACGATGCAGAAAAATTTAAAACCATTGGGCGTTGCAACTAGAATGAATTATTTTGTTAATCGACGGGAGTACGTCGGGGAAGTCGACAAAACCCTCACTGAGCACATCCTGGCACGCTACTCGAGCCGTCAAAATGATAGAACGATGATGTTCCAGCAAGAGTCTGACCAAACCATTCAACTTATTTATAGTCTTCCTTTTTAAGCTGAGAATTCTTCCATTTTCAAAGGCCCCCAAAGCGCTGTATAAATTTCGCACCTTAATTTTTTGGGAGTCATTATGAACTTTTTGTTTGAAAGTCCATTGTTCCAGGACGCCTTTGAAACTCTGACCTCTGCTGCCACGACCATGAACCTCGATCCAAATATTTTGGAGCGTCTCAAGTATCCGAAGCGGGCCCTCACTGTTTCGGTTCCTGTACGTCTCGATGATGGCACGATCAAGACTTTTCTTGGTTTCCGTGTTCAGCACAATATGACGATTGGTCCCGCTAAAGGCGGAATTCGTTATCACCCTAAGTGCGATTTGTCTGAGACCGCTGCTTTGGCGATGTTGATGACATTTAAATGTGCGCTCGTTGGTCTCCCTTATGGTGGAGCCAAAGGTGGTGTGCAAGTCGATCCCAACGATCTTTCCAGACAAGAACTTCAGGCACTGACACGTCGTTACTGTACTGAGATAAATATGCTAGTCGGTCCGAACATTGATATTCCTGCACCAGATATCGGTACTGACGGTCAAACCATGGCCTGGTTTATGGATACTTATTCTCAATTGAAAGGCTACACCGTACAGAGCGTTTGTACCGGAAAACCTCTTAGTATTGGTGGCTCTCTTGGTCGTGCTGAATCCACTGGCAAAGGCGTGGTCTTTTGCATTCAGTTTGCAGCGGAAAAACTGAAAATGAAAATCGGTGCGAATACGACTGTTGCCATCCATGGTTATGGGAAAGTCGGACAACCTGCAGCTGATGATCTCGTCGCGCTTGGAGCAAAAGTTGTTGCAGTAGGAGATGTCACTGGTGCGATTTATAACGCCAAAGGCTTGAACATTCCTAAAGTTACTGAATGGGTACAAAAGAATAAATTTTTGAAAGGATTCCCTGAAGCGGAAGCCATTTCTAATGAACAACTTTTTGCCTTGGATGTGGATGTTCTCATCCCCGCTGCAATTGATGGCGTCATCACAAAAGAGAATGCCCATAATGTTAAAGCGCGTATTATCGCTGAAGGTGCCAACGGCCCACTTACCAAAGAAGCAATCCAGATTGTAACGAAGAAAGGTGCATTCTTGATTCCCGACATTCTTTGTAATGCCGGCGGTGTTATTGTTTCCTATTTTGAATGGGTACAAGGTCTGCAGAGTTTCTTCTGGGATCTTGAGGAAGTTAATAAACGTCTCTTCCGCATTCTGCGCCAATCTTTTGATAAAGTGTGTGCCGTGCAAGAGCAATATCGTTGCGATATGAAAGCTGCAGCCTTTATTACGGCGGTTAAACGTCTTGAAACAGCAATGAAGCTGCGAGGCCTTTTCCCATCATAATGATATTTTTTTTCGCTCTGTTAAGTTTTGTGAACACAATATCTGCCGAGGATGGCCTGGTTCAGTACCAGGCCATGAAACCTCGGCAGTTTTTTTATTCCTTCCAAGAATCCTGTAAGAGTCAACGTTTGAAAGACGTTATCCTGATTGAGGCCCACTCCCTTCTTCAGCTTGATTGCATGGGCAAACTAATTGAGGCCCAAGCTGTCTGCTTGAAAAAAAGTGAAGAGATGGAAGAAAGGCCAAAACTCTTGCGTGCTTTTGTTCGCGCTGAAAAAAAAGATGTGGTGTGTGAATTTGGGGAAGGAGCTGTGCTTAATCTCCTTTGCAAAGACGGCTACAAGGAACTCTGTAAAGATCCCAAAAAATCTTGCCTGGAACTGAAAACAAAATACTCCGTTGAAGTTCCATTGTGGAAATCAACGGTGAATGAAAAAGCCTTTCCAGGCCCATCTGAACTCAATTGTTATTTTTCCCTCAGTGAGGAATTGGTGAAATAATTTCCCAATCTTCTCGCTTCGATACTTTATTTTCCAAAAGATAGAGAACAGGTTAGGTGCCTGCCTTTGCAGTGAGGTCTGCATGAGGAGTCACTCAATGAATGGGAAAATGTATGGATTAACTGATTACAAGGGGCAGTACCAGATTGTTGATATTTTTGGCTATGCCACGCAAGGGCTGCCGGGAATAGAAATCATTGGCTCGGGTAAGTGTGCGCGATCGATAAAAGAGAAAATTATTTATTTCACGCGCTGGCATGGTGTGAAGTTGCCCTTGCGCCGATATATTTTATGTCTTGATGGGACTGAGCTGTTGCCAGAAAAAGTTTCCTACACTTATTTAGAATTACCTTTTCTGCTTATCTTGTGGCATCTGGCGGGAGTGCTACCAATCCAGAAGATGGATGACTGTCTCGCCTTCGGCCGGCTCTCCAGCGACGGATCGGTTTGCTTGCCTCGAGATTTTCGTCCGATTAAATTGCTGCTTGAATCTTTTTGCGCGGCAACTGGTGAAAAGGTCAAAACTTTTTTGGATAGCAGCGCTGAGGATTGGCCAGGCCCAATTCTGCCCCTGAATGAAATTCTTATCTCCAAAATATGCATCAAAAAAATGGGAGAGAGTGTCCCGACGGAATTGGCGGCCGTAATTCCTATGCGAACAATTTTAAATTGAGAGCAGGCGAACTAATTCTAGATATTCTCTGTCTGCTTCAAGTTTGTCATTGATACAATCTTTGAAGGGGGCCGTGGTGACATGACCATCTCGCTGGACTGTGACAAGCGGGTAGTTCCCATCGTTGAGTGATTTGACAGCTAAGTAACCCATGCGTGAGCCGATATAACGATCCAGATGTGAAGGCGCGCCTCCGCGTTGAATGTGGCCCAAAATACAGACGTGGGCGGGGAGGTTAAAATCTTTTTCTAATTTTTTCTGAACTTTATAGGACATTCCCGGTCCATCACCTTCGGCCACAATAATAATGGATGAGTTTTTTCCACGCGCCATTCCTCGTTTGATATGCTCGGCAATTTTCTCATATTCTACTTCTTGATTTGGGAAGACGATATTTTCAGCGCCGGTACAAACCGCAACGTGGACAGCGATCTCCGGGCTGTTGCGCCCCATCACCTCGACTAAGAACGTTCGATCGTGAGATGAGGCCGTATCGCGAATTCGGTCGACCGCCTCAATCGCAACCTGGACAGCGGTGTCAAAACCAATGGTGTATTCAGTTCCGCTAATATCGTTATCGATTGTGCCGGGAATTCCGGCCACAGGGATTCCATGCTCGTCAAAAAATTTCATGGCCCCTTTAAAAGAACCATTTCCACCAATCACAATCAGAGAATCTACATTATGTTGTCGAAGATTGGCGGCCGCTTTGGCCCTTCCTTCAACCGTCATAAAATCTTTGGATCTCGATGTTTGAAGAATGGTTCCACCTCTTTGAATAATATTACCAACGGAGGAAACATCGAGAGGTCGAATCTGATTTTCCACCAACCCCTGATACCCACGTTGAATACCATAGGCCTTGAGTCCGAATCCGATGGCGGTTCTCACCACCGCGCGAATGGCGCAATTCATGCCGGGACTGTCTCCGCCGGAGCAAAGGATGCCTACAGAACGAATTGGTTTGGGGGCCATATTGATCTCCTAAAATTATTCAAAAATTGTTGAACCCACAAAGTTGCTGGGACAATCGTGTCCCATGGCGTTCAGAATAGTTGGGGCAATATCCATAAGGGCAGCATCTTTTTTAAGAAGATGTAGTTGCTGATCGCGAAGGCGCTCATCAACAATGATGAATGGAACTTTGGCATTAGTGTGGCTGGTGTGGGGACGGCCATCTTCGTATATCATTTGATCAGCATTGCCATGATCGGCAGTCAAAAAAATAGTATATCCATTTTGGACTGCGGCCTCTTTTATTTTTTTTAAGCATTGGTCAACAGCTTCAACCGCTTTCAGTGCCGCCGCATAATTCCCCGTGTGTCCCACCATGTCGGCGTTGGCATAATTCACCAAAATAAAATCGTATTTTGTGCTTTGGATCGCCTGCACTAAACGATCCGTCACCAAGAAGGCGCTCATCTCCGGTTTTTGATCGTAAGTTTTAACTTCTCTAGGCGATGGAATCAAAACCTGGTCCTCACCAGGATAAGGAGCTTTTTGACCACCATTGAAAAAATAAGTGACATGGGCGTATTTTTCCGTCTCAGCAATTTTAAATTGCTTGGCACCAAGTCCCGACAGATATTCCGAAAGCGGCCCGGCGACATTTTCTTTATCGAAGAGAATAGGTAGTTTTTCTTCATCGGGAATATAGGGAGTCATGCAGAGATAAAACGATGGTCGAACAGGAACTGCAAATTCTTTAAAGTTATGCCAGTTGAAGGCCAAGGCCAACTGGATGGCGCGATCAGGGCGAAAATTCATGCAGAACATGGCATCACCACTCTGGATGGCATAATCACGGTGAAATAACACCGGCGTCACAAACTCATCATAGATTTTTTTCTGGTACTGGGATTGAAGATAGAGATGAGGTGCAATGGTTTCGATAGCTCCTGCACCTGTCCAGGTATCATAGCAAAGTTTAATTTTTTCCCAGCGCCGATCACGATCCATTCCGATGCTTCGTCCTTGCATGGAAGCAAAGGTAAATCCCGGGACGGTGAGAATATCGTGAATGTACTTTTCTCCGCTGGTGGCAGAGGTGTCGCGTCCATCCATCAAAGCGTGAAAGTAGATGATGAGATCGGTTTCGCGCGATAAAATTTTTATGATTTCTTTAAAATGGCGAATATGGGAATGGACACAACCATCACTTAAGAGCCCAAAAAGGTGAATACGTTTAGTGTTATTTCTTGCGGTTGATATTAAATTTCGCAGTTCAGGCATTTGCGCCAAGGTATTGTTGGCGATGGCCTCATTGATGCGCACGAGATCCTGGCGCACTGGCCGCCCGGCCCCGAGATTAATGTGCCCGACCTCGGAATTTCCTGCCACGCCTTTGGGGAGGCCGACAGATTCGCCACCGGGCTCAATCAAGGTGTTCGGATAGTGTTGCATAAAATCATCAAAGGTAGGTTTGTGGGCGTGTTGGATGGCGTTTTTAAAATCTTGCGGACTGATGCCAAAGCCATCAAGAATACATAAAATAATTTTTTTATTGAGACTCTTTAGTGTTTGCGCCACAATGTTCCCTGGAAATTGATCCATACCACTATACCAAAGTCATCCCATGCCTTCTCTAAAAATTTTTTTAGCAGATCCCGTTTTCATGCGGTTTTTGCGCCGCTGGGTGGGAATGGCCCTGTGCATTCACCTCCTCTGCTGTTTTTTTAGCGTCGGTTTTCATCAACATGATGAACATTTTCAAATTGTTGAGTTCATTAATTTAAAATTCAGTCATACTTCTGAATTCGATCTGCCTTGGGAATATCAGGCCAAGATGCGACCTTGGTTTCAACCCTATGCTTTGTTTGTGGTCGCCTGGCCTTTGAAACAGCTCGGAATTGGTAATACCTATGTTTTAACCACACTCTTTCGCATGATCTCAGCTTTATTGGGGTGGGCCAGTTTACTGGCAACAATCTTTATTGGCCTGGTGTTAATTCAAAAAAATGAGCAACTTCAAAAGAACCAAATGTTGTGCGCACAGTGGTTGGTGCGCATCTTGTCTTTGTGCTGGTTCTTGCCTTACCTGCATGCCAGGGCCTCCGCTGACAATTGGGGCGCAGCCTTTTTAATTTTGGGCATGGCCGTTCTCTATCTCTATGGCCCGTTGGTGAAATTGTGGCATGGAGTGCTGATTGGCTGGCTTTTTGGTTTGGCCTTCGAGTGTCGTTTTCAAACTATAGTTGCCGCAGGCACCATCATCTTGTGGATGGTTTTCACTCTATGGAAAGAAAAAAATCAAATGGTGGCCATCGTGAAGGCCGTATCTTTTATTGTGCTTGGTCTACTCATGGCCAAAATTTTCGGCATCATCCTCGACACCTGGGGATATGGATATTTTACCATTAGTCAGTGGAACTATTTAGTGGAAGATTTTAAGGCGCATATTCAAGATACTATTCTACCATCGCCTTGGTGGGATTATGGTCGCCTCATTATTGCGCGTGGTATTCCACCTTTTAGCATTCTTTATCTTGTTGGCGTTGTACTTTTTTGGTGGAAAAACCCAAGAAATATTTTAACCTGGGCGACGCTTCCTTTTTTCCTCATTCACACCGCGATTTCGCACAAAGAATTGCGCTATCTCTATCCTATTATTTGTCTCGCCCCACTCATGGCCTACATGGCCTGGTGTGAGTTGGCGGTCACTCGCAATTGGACGGTCAAGAGATGGTGGCGACCGGTGACACGTGGTTTGTGGTACCTAAACATGGTTTTGTTAGTGGTTTCATCTGTTCGGCCCGCCAACTTTGCGGCCACCTTTTATCATTATATGGAAGATCACATAACCAGACCTCTGTCGCCTAAGG
>JAHFAA010000514.1 GCA_023250775.1 Bdellovibrionales bacterium | reverse complement strand
CCTCCGAGATTCTTCTTGAAATCCGCTCGACTTCGTTCCTTCGATTTCACAACAAAATGAAAATCACTTTTCCAAGGAGCATTAAGATGAAATTACTCACCCAAGCAATCAAAAACCAACTACCGAAGCTTTACGCCACGAAGGCCATTCCCCTCAAAGAAAAGGAGATCGTCTGCAAATTTTTCAATCCATGTGGCGCCGGAACTTGGTACGTGGTCGAAGGCCAGCAAGAAGAGGACGATTTCATTTTATGGGGCCTAGTCGATCTTGCATGAACAGGAGTTCGGGTACTTTCTCTGAACGAGCTTGAAGCAATTTCACTGCCCTTTGGACTCAAAATTGAGCGGGATTTGTATTTTTCACAAAGTAAAGTTGCTCAATTTTGGGAGCAGGCATAGGCTTGCTTTTGGAAACCGCCAGGGTATTTTGAGAATTGTGATGAATTCGTTCTATTTTTTGGTTCACCATTAAGACATTGGGAATCATGCAAGTATTGCATCGGGTAATAACTAGTATCTAACTGCTCAATTTCATAGATTACTCTAATACTATTTTTCGAATTATTTCCATCAGAATTTTGTTTAGTTTTCCGATAAGAAAAGAGGATGAAACATCGACCATTAAATTCTTGTTGTGAGGTTAAATGACAAGGCCCCTGGCATTGATATTATCCATATGTTTTTTTGCCATTCTGATCCTCGATCAGGTCACAAAACATTACTGTGCTGGTCTCTTGCAGGGAATTTCTTTTGGACCATTTAATTTTCTAGAGATTCATAACAAGGGACTTCTTCTTGGAAGTTATGCCGATCTGCCACCAGCACTACGAATCGTGAGTATTTCGACCCTCTACGGTTTTATATTTCTGGTTTTTCTGCTAGTTCAATATCTACTCGTGGCCAAGATCACTCCCCTTCGAATTGGTGCCACACTACTCATCAGTGGCATTACGGGCAACACAATTGATCGCGCCGTTTATGGCAGTGTGATTGATTTTATTTCAATAGTGCCTCAAACCTATTTCAACATCGCAGATGTTTCTCAATCCTTAGGATTCGCTTTGATCGTCTTTTCTTTGTTCCGTTATCAAAATGAGATTTGGCATCCAAACTGTGTAAGAACAAATTATCTCGTGAATAGCAAGCTGCAACTTCGCTTTGCTTTGAAATTTACATTTATTGCGCTAGTGCTTTCCCTAATCCTCGGAATATTCACTCTTTCATTTCTAACTTTCCTATCTATCGAGCGCTCACACGTAATCGCATACCTCATCAGTTACGTGGCAATCACTCTCATCTATGTCATCATTACTTTTGTCGCTGGCCTCATAATATCTCACAAATCTGTCGGCCCATTGTATGCGTTTGAGCTTTTCATCGAAGATCTTCTACAAGGCAACAATAAAGTTTTTCGTTTGAGAAAAGGAGATAACTACAGACATTTAGAAGAAATTGCAGAAAAAATTCGCGCCAGATTTTTCCAGGGGTAATTTTATGTCAAAAGAGACTACAGACCTAAATTCTAAGAGAAATGCATTGTGTGGCATTTTTAGGTCGGCCTTGTTAACAAAATACAGGGCACCATCAATTGTTGTCCTGTGCCTCATAATGGTTCTTGTTGTTTATCAAAATTGTGGTGGCGATGGTGGAGGAACTGGCGGCAATACTGCTACTATTGCATCTTCAGTACAGATCGATCCCAAAGATCTGCAAAATATTGTTGGACAATATTTTCTCCCTATTGATCAAAGCAGAATTGCCTATTTGCAAATTGATGAAAAAAATGTGTCCGTTGAATTTCAGAAAATCCTGGGTACTCATGCTCTCTTTCAGGAAAATGAAGGGAGCATTTCGATAATCGGAAAAAATGAATTTAAGATTGTATATTCAAATGAAAGTTGCAATCCCATTGGGGACGAAATTGTTACGATGAAAAATGGTAATGCCATTGGAACGCTTGATGTCACAACAATAAGTGGGAAAAAATATATCTTTTACAACACCTCAACATATCGTCCTCCCACTTGGGCCACTACCGCCACGGTTAAAGACGAAGATTTATCATGTTCAGTCCAGTTTTTTAAAACGACCCTTACTTCAAAAACAATTAAGGTGGCAGCAAACCAGATCCAATGTAAAAATGGGACTCGAAAAGAAACCTATTCGCAGTTTTATGCGGCACTATTATCAAGTAGATCTCTCATCAATGGAATTCTACCCGGCGATACTGAACCAACCGTGTATTTAGGTTATTCATATTTTGGTGACATTATAGGAGTTAGCAAGGTTATCAATGATAGTGCTGAGATTGTTGGTTACAATGTTGAGGTTTCGTTTTGCATAGATTCATCAAATATAAATACTCCTCCATATTTTGAGAATCGAAATATTATTGGAATTTCAACTTTGAGTGATATCGCATTAACCGACAATCCTGATGGTACAGGATCGCTTCATCTTTCAAACGCGCAAATAACAGTAGAGAGCTATAGCGGCATTCAATCTTATCCTCAAGCATCTTTCATTAGAACATTTGATACTCCTTCAAATGTAAATTCGATACCTCTTGTTCCAACTCCAGTTCCAACGGCAGCGCCTACTCCTTTAGTAGATACGGGATGCGAGGCCCCTGGAACAGGCAACCAGCCCTTTGATTATTACACACTCCCAAGCATCGTCGCTCATGGAAAATCTTCCAACGTCGTGGCCTGGTCAAGCGCCACTGATCCACGTCTTCAG
>JAHFAA010000513.1 GCA_023250775.1 Bdellovibrionales bacterium | reverse complement strand
GAGACTGTGATCGAGGGCCCGGATACAATGATCAAACAGAGTGCTCTTCTCATTCGACTGCGTAGGTTGCATATAGAGGTCATCATGGCCCGCCTCAAGCTGAGGGGACTCGATGTATGAGATTACTTCCGTTAAAATAGAATTATCACCAGTAACCTGAAGATAAAAACTGAGCACATAAGGAAGCCATAACAAATCATCAGAAAAGCGCGTTCGAACGCCTCGTCCGGTCGGTGGATGCCACCAGTGTTGGACATCGCCTTCGGGAAATTGCCGAGACGCCGCTAAGAGAATTTGAGCGCGAGTGATCTGTGGATGAGAGTAAACCAGGGCCATCACATCTTGTAACTGATCACGAAAACCAAAGGCACCTCCGGATTGGTAGAAGGCAGACCTGGCCCAAACGCGACATGAAAGCGTTTGATACAAAAGCCAGCGATTGACCAACATATCCATAGCGGCATCGGGTGTTTTGATCTCAATCGTCTGAAGCGTCTGGTCCCAAAAATTTTGCATCAGAGAAAAAGATTCCTGAACTTTTTCTGGGTTTTTATATTTCAGAGCAAGCGCTCGTGCTTCTTCTTTGGTTTCTGTCTGACCGATTAAGATAAATATTTCTCGCTCTTCATTAGGAGCGAGAACAAAATAGCTTTGAATGGCAGTGCAGGGATCAAGCCGACTGCCAGATTTTAAACTTAGACCAACCCTATGAAGTGCGGCAGGTTTTGAGAGAGACCCATTTCTTCCAATGAATTCCTTTCGATCACAGGTAAAAGTTTTTTTCTCCTCACTGACTGTCATGAAGGAAATTCGGTTTGCAAACTCGCTATTAAAAGAATTCTTGGCAAAGATCCCATCCATTTCGGCATCCCATTCGGTGACGATTGTTGGAGCAGTTTGAGAATGAGACACCCCCATGACCCATTCGATATAACTTGTTATAGAAAGTTTTCGCCTTATTTTACTCAGATTTTTTAACTTTAAGCGGGTGATTTTCACACTCTCATCCAGAGGAGCAAAAACTGTCATATGTTGTGAGAGATCATGAGAGTTATGATCAAATGTGCTATACCCTTGGCCATGTTTAATAACATATTGCTCGGGGCCTCGAATCGGCAATGGGGTAGGAGTCCAGTAAGTTCCACATTCTTCATCGCGCAGATAAATTGCTTCTGAGCTTGGATCGGAGACAGCATCGTTGGACCAAGGTGAGAGTTTATTTTCACGACTGTTCACAGACCAGGTGTAACCCTGCCCGTTTTCAGTGATGATAAATCCAAAATCTTTTCTATTAGCAATAACATTAATCCAGGGAGCAGGAGTCCATTTGTCTTCTTTAAGAGAAATGACATACTCACGCCCGTCAGGAGTGAAGCCACCGAGAGTGTTGAAGAAAACAAGTTCGGGCATAGGAATGGGAATGCGTGAAAAATCTCGTTTGGGATTTTTCGCAATGAAGGGAGACGGAGGTCTTAGTTCATGCGTCCCTCTATTCAGCTGTTCCTCAAGAGAGCCCTTTGCTGCATAAAAGATAATACGCGCGACACATTTTAAAAGGATGCGATCTGCTTCAGGAATAAGATCGGCCCTTCGTATGAAAATACCTCCTGGTTTATCAATCAAGGCATGAGAGCCACTGATCAGAATCTGTCGAATCAGTTCATCATGCAGGGATTGCAGATAACTGGTAACATGTTCATTAAGGATCACCAAATCTATTTTTAAACCCTTGAGCCGTAAATACTCATGCGCACGCAAGAGATCTCTAATCATGACCATATTTTTTTGATCATCAATTTGCGCAAGGATGATAGGATAGTCACCGCTTATACCATAGGCCCACAATGCCGATTGGATTTTTTTATTGAGAAGAAAATTTTGTGATGTCGTTCTCATATCACGCGCCAGGTACAAAACTCTGC
Source organism: Bdellovibrionales bacterium (assembly GCA_023250775.1). GTDB lineage: Bacteria > Bdellovibrionota > Bacteriovoracia > Bacteriovoracales > Bacteriovoracaceae > GWA2-49-15. The sequence continues at coordinate 821 of JAHFAA010000513.1, read as the reverse complement.
CACCCAAAAGTTGATAGATGTGGGCCTTCTTCATGCTGATGTTAAGATGATGAAGGCCAACTTGAGACTTAGTCCAACCAAGGTGCATTTCACGATGAAAAATACCTGGAGACCGATATTGTTCAGCAAGTCTTTTTGCATCTTCATGAGAATGAGTAAGGCCTGTGGCAAAAGTCAGTTTTACTATACTATGCGCGGGTATACGCACCCTCTGGCGAAGAGAAAAAATAGGATCTAGCACTGGCCCTATAGTATTTGAAAGAGGAATTTCATTTGTCATGACAATTGGGTTGGTGGTATTTCTGCCTCGACCGATAAAGCGAAAACGATCAGTTTCATATTGGATTGGACCAAGTGCTTCGCCATCTAAAGTTACGAGGTGAAATGCCCAACTATCATTATCTGTTTGTGCTCTTCGACGGCGGTGGGCCAAGAGCGTACTTATTTCAGCACAATATTCTGTTTGAATGAAAAGATTGCTAAATGTTTGGTGAGCATTATCATCATTGGCCTTTGCAATGACGACCTCCATGTAGCTTGTTACTTCGAGATCCATGCTACGATTAGAGTCGTTTGTGAGTGAAATGCGTCGGAGCTCGACATTGTCTTCAGACGAGACAATTACTTCTGTATGAGTGGTAATATGTCGGTCAACACGGAAAAACTCGATTTTATCTTCCGCAAAAACGGCTTGATATTTATCTGGTTTGCCAGCGACTGGCTGAATGCCTGCGGACCACGTTTTACCTTCGGTAAGATTCTGAATGTAGAAGAATTGCCCCCAATGATCCTGCGTCGGATCTTCTCTCCAGCGACTAATC
>JAHFAA010000118.1:8376-9943 GCA_023250775.1 Bdellovibrionales bacterium | reverse complement strand
GAGGGAACAGAACTGGCCCCCTTACTCGTTCGTGCTTTTGGTGGCGCAAGTAATATTCGCTCTCTTGATGCCTGTATCACTCGCTTGAGAGTCGAAGTTGCCGATACAAATCTTGTCAATGCAGAAGAACTCAAAGCTCTTGGGGCCTCGGGAACTGTCAAAATCGGCAACGGTGTTCAGGCCATTTTTGGTCCACGTTCAGAAAATCTAAAAACCGATATGGAAATCTATCTGGCATCGGGAGCGACAGGAACAGCAAAAGTATCGCCGGCCCCCCAGATGGTGCAGGTGTCTGGCAAGACTGTCTCGGGAACCTTCGATCCAAAAAATATTGCCTCGAACATTCAGAAGGCCTTAGGCGGAAGTCGCAATCTTAAATCCTGCCAGGTGGTGGCCAAAACGCGCCTTAGAGTTGAAGTTGCCAATGAATCCATGCTCGACCTCACGGCACTTGAAAAAAGTGGCGTCCAGGCGGCGGTGAATATCCGCCCAGGTGTTTATCATTTGATCGTGGGAGTGAAAGCGCCCGCCATTGGTGAGCATTTCTAATCGAACCTCAAAAAAAACGGCCTTAGAGATCTAAGGCCGTTTTTGCCAAACATGATCGAGTAATTTTTTATTCAGGGAATGAGTTCACTCCAATATTTTGTAATACCCAGTCTGGTGAGAATTGCTCTCCATTTCCAGAACCACTGCCTGATGGCCAGGATATCGGGCCATAAACATTGGCATCAGAGATAGCATAGGTCGAACAGAGAGATGATAACTGTATGGTGGCCGTTTCAAAGCATTCTATATTGAAACCGGCCCCGCTTCCCACCCCTGTGATGGTATAGGTTGTTGGTGGATCAGCAAAATTGACGGTTGATGCAATGGAGTGAGTTGTGTTTGTGCCATCTCCCAGTTGCCCATAAGTGTTTTGTCCCCAACACTCGACCGCGCCTGAATTGACGATCGCACAGGTGTGATTGCCCCCGGCCGCCATTTGACTAACTCCACCTACACCGGCGAGGACGGGCATGTAGTTAGAACCACCCGAACCACTTCCAAGTTGACCATCAGCATTGCTACCCCAACATTGCATTGAGCTTCCTGAGCGAGCACAGTTGTGAGAGCCGCCCACCGAAATCTCGTCTACTCCAGATGATAAGGTCGAGACCATCACAGGGGATAATACCATTGTAGGGGAGGGAGTTCCTACTTGGCCGAAAGTGTTATTGCCCCAGCACTGTGCCATTCCTCCGCTCACGAGAGCACAAGTATGATCCCCTCCCGCGGCAATCGCTATTGCGGTAGTGATGCCACTGACCGCCACTGGGATATGACTCTCTACTCCTGTTCCATCGCCTAATCGACCATCACTATTATATCCCCAGCACATGACGGTTTGATCGGTTAAGAGAGCGCAGTTGCCCCCACCACCTACGGCGATTGCTGCAACTGAAGTCAGTCCTGTGACTTGCACTGGCGAGCTACTATCGGTGGTTGTATTGTCGCCGAGCTGGCCCGAGTTGTTGTATCCCCAACACCACACAGTGTTGTCGCTTTTCAAAACGCAGGTGTCACC
>JAHFAA010000118.1:0-8366 GCA_023250775.1 Bdellovibrionales bacterium | reverse complement strand
TGAGATGGAGAGAACTCCGCTGGCAACGCCTAGTCCACTGACGAGTCCAGGAGTGTTTGTATCAGCGGTGCTGCTGCCGCCATCTCCCAGTTCGTGTTCAAAGTTATATCCCCAGCACTTCACTTCTTGCGTATCCAAGAGAGCGCAGGTGTGTTGTCCACCCGCTGCGATCGCCGTCACACCTGAGGTCAGGCCCACAACCTGCACGGGCGTATTGCTATCTGTCCAGGTGCCATTACCCAGTTGACCCTTGACGTTGCTTCCCCAACATTTCACGCCGCCCGAACTCAGGAGGGCGCAGCTGTGAGATGCACCGGAGACGATAGAAGACACATTGACTGATGGGGCCTGGCCAACGCCTGACTGTGAGTAGGACTGTCCATTGGCAAAACTACCGCCTTGAACCCAAACGCGGAATTTATTTTGCGCTGGAATTTCCATGATTATTCCCATGCCGCTACCAACGGTGAACGGGCCGATGGATCGTCCGACTTGGAGGTTTTCCATGCCGTACATTGCGCCGGCGCCCCCAGGTCCTGAGCCACTTAAGCTAAGCTCAACAACACTGTTGGAGACCGCAGAACCGAGAACGGCGTAAGGATTTTCCGGCATCCCAAAGTTGTAGCTTGCTCCGGGGTAGAATCCTGCACTCGAACCAACGATTCCTATTGTTTCGTATCCGGTGCCGCCCACCTTATTTGTCATCCACCCGCGCATTCCGCCAGAACTAAAAAGAGATTTTCCATTGTTCCAAGTATCGTGGTTTCCACCATAAGGCGTGAGATTAACCGCGTGACGGAAATAATTGATGGTAAAAAGCCCTTGGGTATCCATGATTTCGTTGGCATTAAATCCACCACTCAAATAGTAATGCAGTCCCTGGCCGGGAGTGAGGTTGGGGAGATACTGAAATTCTACTGAGGGATCGGCGAAGGTCATAGAGACATCGCCGCCTATCATGGCGTCCATGGCGGTTAAAATATCCCCATAAGTGGAACCATCTGGTAAACCAGAACCGTTAAAAAATCCTTCCACCGAACGGAAATACGGGTCTGTTCCGCTTCCCGAACCGCTCAGAGTTCCAGTGCCGCTTCCATAGATGGAAATTCTCAAGCCGTTATAGGCCGGGCCGGAACCCACTGCTGTAAAATTGAATGTCTCATCCCCGGCCGTGGCGGCCGTTGGCTGAGTAATATCTCCTTGACGACCTTTGCTGAAAGTGGAAACTCTGACGTTGCCACGGGAACCGTGGGCCATAATGTTTTGGGCATTCCAATATTCGACTGGGCCGCTGCCATAAAAATCATAGTCGTATTTGGAAACTTCCGTGGACCAAAATTTAAAATCAGTGCTCGAGATTTTCTTGAATCCCTGAAGACTACGACGGATGCCCCACAGGTCGTCTTGGAATGAAGCACTTTCGACTTGGGTATCCATGGCGGAAACTGCTCGATAGTAAACCTGGGATCTCTCGACGCGCGATTTTTCGGGCTCGTCGTTAATCTCGTGAGTGTAACCTGAGTGAATATCGTTGACACAGTTGAATTCAATAATTTCGTTCGGGGCACCGTCTAAGACGACTCTGATGCGTTTTTCAAAATATCCTCCGGAGCCACTGCCGGCCCATGAGGGCATTCTCTTGGCACCGGGAGAAAATTCCATCGTGACGGACCTATCTCTACTCCTCTCATAATCATAAAAGGTCGTCGAAATACTGCCTGTGAGCGGGATGGAAGCACAGTCGTTGTAGCCACTTCGGTACAGGAAACCACCGATGCCGTCGGCCATCAAGTTGGCCCTGACCCAGCCCATGCGGCCCATGTTTCGATGGCCTTGATCCTGTGTATCCCCGGAACCACTTTGGTTCGTTTCATCCTCGCTATAGATCAGATTGCCAAAAGCATTGCGGAATGCAACGTAATTGTTTTTGACACCACCCTCGTGACTGGACATCATCAAGGAAGTGTCGTTTTTATCTTTCAGGCCACCGGCGCATTCCGTGTAACCACTCGAACCGGTACCGCTTCCAGGACAATCTATGCTGGGGGCCTGGGCCGCCAGAGCGCTTCGGGCAACGCCAAAGTCGTTATCAGTCAAATAAAGTGAGGTAAAGGTTGGGGGTGCATAAGGCCCCCCAAGCCAGCCACATTTTGCATCTCCTCCACAGTTTAGAACCTGTGCCGATTCATAACAATAAACTGTCGGGGAACCAGTCAAGATGCAGTTGATGGTTACGGCGGTCATACTTCCTGCGTCGCAATTAGGCCCCTGACCATTGGTATGATCGGATTTACATTTAGGTACATTGTCTGATGGGCCTTGGCATATTGAACCTCCAGCTCCTGAGCCTGAGCAGAGCCATCCGATGGTTGGTCTTGGGCAGTCAACACTGCCAGCGTGGCCCATCATCACTCCTGCAAGGTGGCTGACACTCGCAGTGTCGCAGCTGATAGCACTTCCGCCCATCATAGGCATCATTTCTGAACCGCTATAAACCACCTTGGTGTACGTCAAGCCGTTACTTTGAATCGTTGAGTATCCACCGCCGCTTCCACCTGTTCCAGAACCTGATCCTTTATATGGATTGGTGGTGAGCATAAGTTTGTAGTCGATTTTATCCAGCACTTCAGTGCCATAGGTTGAGGTGTAGTCGTTACCTGATACGAGATCACCAGGTCCCCCAACACCATTGGGGAAGGGATAAGTGCGGAAGAGATCCGTACAGTCTTCATCATAATATCCGTGAATGGCATAGCTGAGGGCCAGCGAGGCCCCGACTGGAAGGCGCACTTGACTCAAATAGGTTGAGAGAGTGTGCTTGTGCTGAATCAAGTCTCGATTAGAAATACATCGAGAAAGCAGTCCGGTGTAAGGGCCACCATTTTCGTTGGCGATCATTTCAACTACGAAGGATTTGGAATATCCTCTGTCGGGAGATGGGTGATCACAGGTATCGTTTGGTTGCGCGATGTTCATGAGGTGATTGCAGCTGACCAGGCGGAGTGGAAGAAAACCATTCACGGGATCTTGGAAACTGGCGCCTGCAAAGAGGGCGTTGTTACAGTTGGCGGTATTCAAATTGAGAGTGACACTGACATCGGTGCCGTCTAAATCGGCCGTGGCCTGTCCACAGCGAGCGACCCCTTCGAAAACCTGGGGGCCTTCCCAGATGAGGGCGTAAAATTGCCATGAACCATTGGTGAGAGTTCTATTAACACCCTCGGCCCCTTGGTTGATCGGCATGGCCCAATATTCACCGGTGGTGGAGCTTTGACCATACAACATCCCTCCGCCGGCGGTGGCAGCAGAGGAGACAATGGCGCCCAGGCTGAGAGACAGTTTCACCTTGTTGCCTCTTGGCCCGCTACAAGAGGCCAAGGCCACGCAGAGGCAAACGAGAGTGACACACTGGAACATCGTTTTTTGCATAAAACGCCCACTGTTTATAAAAATACACACGTGCTTTTCGGGACAATAAGTTAATTACTATAGTTAGCTTACGCGGAGCAGTGGCTGGGTGGTAGATTGAATTTATATAGTTTGCAACAGACCTAAATCATAGACCTTTTCGGTGAAATGCTCTTCCGTATATTAAATAAAATATATTTTGTGTGACAAGAATCTGTGCCAAACCATTAGAAAATTACGGTGCGTTAATGGGGTTCGTTGGATCAAGTAACCAGTCAACGCTGAATTCCGTACTATCAATGGGTGAAAGCGCCAAAGCAAGATCTGTCGGAGCGCTCACAATACAACTTCCCACAGTGCCGTCATATCGAACGCAAGTTGGTGAGACTGGCGAGTATCCAGAAACAGTTCCTACCGTATAGCTGTTCACTGATACGGGCATGCTCGTAATAGAGCTGTAATTTGGATTGTAGATTGATAAATTGCCACAACCATCGGCACTGAACACAGTATACGGTACTGCGTTGATATCAATCACCATCCCGCTGCCGAACTCCTGGCACGATCCGGTTGATACCGAAATGTTTTGCAGATTCATCGTGATGTTCCCGGGAAGAATCGAATAGGCGGGAGCACCATTCACAAAAAATTTCTGGGCACTCATGTAGAGCTGGCTAAACTTCTGATTCGTTGAAGCGTAAAGACCACTGGCGCTGAGATTGGTATTAATCGCATCCACCACTACTGAGGCAGCCATGGCGCCATAGACCCCACTGCCTTGCATATCCACATTCGATTGATAACCCGAACCGTTAGAAATGGCGGTTGCGATATTTGTATCTATGTCGGTGAGAGTGTAATTCAGGCCATTGCTATCAGGATTATTGAGATAAATGAAAAGCGTATTATCAAATTGCACATAAGGTAAACGTGGTTTGGAAATATCTCCAAAGAAAAAATTATCGGAATAGAGCACATTGGCTTGGGAGCTATTGCCGCGAACGAGGGTGTTACTGCCGTGCCAGTTTAGCTTGCCTGCCCCAGACCCCATTCCGGGAATATTGCCGAGGGATTCAGGTGGAAGAACGCCGTAGAAACCTCCACCGCCCGAACCTGAGCCGCTGCCTCCTGAGCCAGACCCCATCATTGGTGCCGGGCCGTAAGAATAATTGGATCCTTCAACTTTTGACTGCCAAATGGCATATTCACTTGCCGCCATTTTTTGCGCTCGCACGCGGGAGCGGGTCTGTTGTCTCGTTCCATCGGTATACATTTTCACATATTCGATAGCGGCACTATTCGTATTATTGGTATCGTAGTAGGCCTCTTGTCGATCAAGTTTTAGCACTCCATTTTGGTACTCATCCGAATTGCTCCAGATATAACCAGTTTGGAGATTACTCGAACAGTTGTATTCAATTACCCAGCGCAAGGATTGAAGTGCCCCAGGAGTTGTTTCATACAAGGCGATTCTCTTTTCAAATAAGGCACCACCGGAACAACTACCAGAACCACTTCCAGAAGCAAGCACAGGCATGTTCTTTGTGCCGACTCCAAAGGCGGTGTAATAAGAATGCATTGATCCTCTGTCAAGGAAACTGAAATCCGCCGTTCTACCACTGGTGGGAATTGAGGCACAGGTGGTGTATCCAAGACTCCACAAGAATCCGCCAATGCCGTCACCAATTAACATCGATCGGATGTTGCCCAACATCCCCGTCTCAATATAGTTATCGTCGCTTGAGTTATACATTGAGTTGCAGGTCACGATCTCTGAGGGAAATGCCTTCTGCCAGTACATATTGTAGGTGGTGGTTCCTCCGCTGCCGGAGCCACTCCCCATGTTCGTGACCGTTACCGGAGTGCTGGCCATACAACTTTGTCCATCTTGCTCATAGCTGTGTTCTCCGTCGAACGTTCCAAAAACCTCAGAGGCCGCGTACCGCGTGGCCTCACGTGGGCCTCCGCCCATACTCATCCCGCTGCCGCTTCCACTTCCTGAGCCCGAGCCTGATCCGTTGACAATTTTAACTGGAACACAATGAGTGCCATTACAAGTGAAGCTTGGCGCTTGGGTAACAAAAGGTGTTCCCGCTGCTGCAAAAATATTATCGGCAAGAAAGAGCGAAACAAAGGGCGGAGCGGATACTCCATATTTACAACCCAGACCTTCACCACCGCAGTTGATGGACTCGGAACCTTTTAACTCACAGATCAGGGGATTGGTGACACTAATTCCGTCTGGCCGACAGACTACACGATAGAGGTGGATGACCCCGGCGTCGCAGTTTGGCCCGTTATTATTGGAAAAGTCGCCGAAGCATTTGGCCTCGGTCCCGCCACCAAAACCACTACCCATAAAGTTCACCATATTGTTGGTCAAGGACGGGCAAGTGGAACTGGTTCCACCATCGGCATTGGTGTCCATAATACACTGAGCTTGCAGATCAGCCGGAAGGGTACTGCAATCACAGCCTATCCCATTCGAGCCGTCTACATAGGCCACCTCGTAGGCCATATAATTTGATTGAATGGCGGAGAAAGATCCCGTGCCATAGGGATTCGACGCTACTTTCACAATATGCTCGACGTCACCAGTCGATTTAAAATTGTCCATAGGCAAAGTCAGATCGGCCCTGGGCACACCTAAACCGTTTGTAAAATCATAATCGCGCTTAAATTTTGCAGCCGAACAATTGACATCATCAAAACCTTTGATCCGGATATCCAAGGCCCCATTGGTGCCACCAATAGGTATTCGAAGATCGGTTAAGAAAACCGAATCTGCCCTTTTATGTTTGATTAAATTGGCATGGGAAATACAAGCAGACGTAATTCCTTCTGATCGAGCAGCGCCTTCATAGCCCATCATCACAACTTGATAGCTCTGACTCATTCCAACCTTTTCCAAAGGAGAATTGCAGTTATCGTTTCCTTTTGAAATATTTAATAAATTAGTACAGCCAACCAAACGCAAGGGAGCAATCCCGTAGGAGGCGTCGGCAGTATAAGCTGCGTTGGTAAAGGTAGCATCACAGCTCGCCGTATCCAAAGTAAGCGCGACGTCTTTGGGATCTCCCACTAATGAGATGTTGGAAACAGAAGCGCATCGAACAGTTCCGGTTAAAGGTTTGGTACCGTCCCAGGCAATCATTTGAAAATTCCAAGTACCGTTGGCCATCTCTCTTGAAAAATTCGTTGCTCCGGCCGGAATGACCTGCGCCCATTTATTTCCCCCGGCGGTGTCTTGGCCATAAATCATCCCACCACCACTCACGGCCTGGGATGACATGATTGCTCCCAACCTAAAGGAGAGACCTAATTTGGAGGAACCACCGCTGCCACCACAGGACGCTAATAAAAAGAGCATTGGAACAAGCAGGAAAATAATCTTGCTCATAAAAAATCCTCACGCTTACGCAACATCTCTTGCTGCTTTTCGGGAGAAAATCTTAATAACTAGAGATTAGTTTATGGCGTGGATTGAGTAATTTGGTAGTAAGGATTTCCAGCGTTTACAATGAATTGTTATTGCTTGCTTTCTGCGAAAAGTAGTTTGAACACGACTAAATAAAAAATGTTTTTAGTGACACAAATTAGTGTCACTAAAAACCGATCTTTCTGATTTTGACGTGTAAGGTGTTTGTCTTTTGCAAAACTTTTCCAAACTCTCGTTCAAGTTTATCAGGGAAAGTGAGCTGCTTTTCAAACTGCTGTGTCTTGGCCCTTTGATCAAATTGGAAAACGGAAGAGTACACCAGCACAAAGAGCATGCAGAAGATGGAAGAGACGAGAATAGGGTGATGATTGGCCTTCATAGCGGACCTCCTGAGATATTGTTGAGCAAAAGCCTTGCCAACGGTAACGCACTATAATTCTGATCGACGCATTGCGACTTTGAGAGGGAAATTGCAAAAAAAGCTGAACATTGGATACCACTTGGTGGCATAGTGACTCTGGAATGTGGGATCTTTGAACCAGCATTCATGTCACGCATTAAAGGATAAATTATGCGGTCCGGCGAGTTTAGTTTTCTGTACAGTCTTTTAGTGCTCATCATTCTTGCTTTTGCTGACACTTCATTGGGAAATCCCAATACAAATTGCCAAGTTTCTACTCGTTGGCACATGCCGAAAGGGCTGCACGAATCCAGTGGTCTTGCCTTCGATCGTGAGCGGGGGCGGTTATATCAAATTAATGATTCGGGTAATGCCGCTGAAGTCTGGAAAACGGATCTTCAAGGAAATCAGGTGCAACAAATCCCGCTTGAGGGCGTGGAAAATATTGATTTTGAAGATTTGAGTCTCGGACTTTGCCCCGGCAAAACTGACGAGAAATGCCTTTATGTTCCTGACATTGGAGATAATCTCCATATGCGGACGGAGATTCGACTTCATATTCTTGATTTGCAGCAATTGGCCTCGCAATCATCTGTGAAACCTCTCGCCAGCATTTCTTTGCGCTATCCTGATCACGCTCACAATGCTGAGTCTTTTGCGGTCCACCCTGCTTATCCCTATGCCTATCTGCTGACCAAGGAAACTGACGGGCTTATTTTTAAATCCGTGGCGCCCTCAAAAATATATCGCATTGATCTCAACAGCATAAGCACCACATTGGTAGAAGTGGGTGATCTCGACATGGGAGCTTTGGCCGGCGACCCGGATGCCTTGCCCACCGCCATGGAATTTTCGCCTGACGGTGAATGGCTTTACATTCTCACCTACAAAAATATCCTTGTGATAAAAAATACCGGATGGGCCAATGCTCAAGCTCCTTTTCCTACGACGTGGGAGCGTGACAAGAATTTTTTTGTGATTCAAATTGAGGTCTTAAAACAGATGGAGGCGTTGACCTTCATCGGGCCTGATCAATTTATTGTGACTTCAGAGGGTAAAAAACAAGATGCCCTTATATATAATTGCCATCCGACGATCCAACCCCACCAATAGTCTTCA
>JAHFAA010000512.1 GCA_023250775.1 Bdellovibrionales bacterium | reverse complement strand
AATAATTGGTGTAAAATGGAATAGTATTCGAAATTAGCCGAACTTTTTTGCTATCCAGAAAAGGCAAGCCTTAAAAAAGCCCTGGCCGACATTAATTCCATTTTATATGCCAGCTATCCACAGCTATCAAACAGCTTAGATGAGTTTGCCGCCTTTGCCGAATCTCACTCCACGGATTCAATGCGTGAATATTTTATAAAAACTTTTGATATCCAGGCCTCATGTTATCTGGATATCGGGTATGTGCTATTCGGTGAGGACTATAAGCGAGGCACTTTTCTGGTGCATATGATTGAGGAACATAAAAAGGCCCAAAACGATTGTGGTGTGGAACTTCCTGATCACCTCCCAAACATTCTAAGATTACTGCCGAAAATTAAGGATAAAAAATTAGCAGAAGAGCTGGCCTATTCATTGGTTTTGCCGGCCTTAAGAGAGATGCAAAAAAACTTTCTCGATGAGGTGAATGTCTACAAAAAATTATTGCAGTTATTGACGAGCATTATTGAAGTTGATTTCAAAGACTCTCAATACAAGCAGTTTAGCATTCTCAGCAAGGACAAAACAAATTTTCTGAATTCGATTAACTGTGGGCCAAAGACTTAATGATTAAGATATTAACTTACAAAATATAAAGAGTAGTAAATTATGAATTCATTTTTGTTTATCGGGTTACCTTACGCCTCACTTATCTTCATGCTGGTGGGGTCAATTTTTGTTTACAATAATAGCGAGTATCGTTTCACCTCACTTTCTACTCAGCTTCTGGAAGGAAATAAGCTCTATAAGGGTGCCAATCTCTTTCACTGGGGATTGATCTTCTTGTTTTTTGGACATTTGTTTGCCTTTGTAATTCCATCTTCAGTGATTGCTTTTAATCGATGCCAAGTAAGGCTCCTCTTGTTAGAGGCCTCTGCATTTGGCTTTGCATTGTCTTCTCTGCTTGGCCTTACCATTTTAATCCATAGAAGGATCACCGATGCACGCATCCGAGTGGTGACTTCAAAGCCTGATGTGTTGGTTTTTATTCTGCTATTTTCGCAGATTGTGTCAGGCCTTTGTGTTGCTTACTTCTATCGGTGGGGATCGTCTTGGTTTGCGGCCATGCTGACGCCTTACCTATACTCATTATTCACGTTTGCTCCAGACATCAAGTCTATCGAATTGTTGCCGCTTACAGTCAAATTCCATCTCGTTTCCGCGTTTATTATCGTGGGTATTATCCCCTTCACGCGATTCCTGCATTTTCTGGTGTATCCCATCGGTTATTTTTTTAGGTCCCCACAGATTGTGATGTGGAATAGAGATCATAAAGTGAAACGCGAAAGTGACAATATTTCGGGAGAGGGTCTTCCCCCAAAAAATAATTAAGCGCATGAACACCTCAACCGCTCTTTCCAGCAGAATTAAGGCCCCTTTATATTCAAAGAGTAATCTGGAGCGAGATGATTTTTTTCAAAAGGCCAACGCCAGCTCATTCGTCTTTGTCTACGAGATTCCACACAGCGCCGGTATCGTTGAACTATTTGGTGAAGTAGACCTGACTTCAGAGGCCAGAAAGCTGAAAAACGTACAATACATCACCAATATTAGTGGAATCCCACTAGGATTTTTAGATACACTGATCGGCTTTTTGAATGATGGGAGTATGTTTACTTTAGATCAGCTATCAGTTCGAGAAATTGAAAATTATTTGCGCGATGACAATACAACTTCCGCTTTTTTGGATGAAACGTCGGCCATCCCCAGAATTTTTGGCTTGGTACCGCAGCTTAAAAAATATCTAATGGAGCGCTTTTGTCGTGTGGAAAAAGAACAGGTATCGCCTGATGTTCGTGACTATGAAAATGTCGGGGAACCTTTATTGAATTTAAAGGAAAATCCAAATTTTCTAGCAATGGATTTGACCACCCAACTAAATTTCATAAGGAAGGTTTTTGCTGCATATATTTCGCCTGCGCTGCAAGAGGATGAAGGGGATGTCGAGTGTGTAACAGTCAGTGGAAATTGGATTGTGGTTAGATTTAAAGGTGCCTGCCAAACTTGCGGGATGTCCCATACTTCGACTTTAAATTTCATAACAAAAATAGTAAGAAGAGAGCTATGTGATTCCGACTTGACTGTCATCCATGATATCGAATGATTATAAAAATTTGAGGATTCCGTATGGATCAAAAAAAGAAATTGAGTGCCGAGTTGAAAAATAAATGTATCGCTACCACTGACCGTTTTCTAGAGGATATTCGGAAGACTTGTCATGCTATGATCGAAGGAGATCATATTTTGGATTCTCCTGCGACCTTAGTGAAAACCGCGATTGAATATTTAGAGGCCCATTATACTGAGAACAAGAAAGAGCTAGCAATGGACCACGTTGTCGTACCTTCTGATGAGCATTTATGATGAAAGATAACGACGAACAAAAAATGGAAAATACCTTCACCGATGAACAATTGGAACAACTTTTCAAAATCGTATCTCATTATATGATGAGTGAACTAGAAGAGCTGACGCCTTTTGATGAAAGAACTCCTGAAGAATGCGAAAATATCCTGAAAGTCACCATGAAATCCATTGAAACGACAACGATGGTTATGAAGGAATTTTTAAAACCAGATGCCCTCGATTGGCAAAAAGTTGAAAAGGCCCACGGACTTCTTCAGGAAAATAAAATGAAAGAGGCCCACGCCTATATTTTCGGTCAAGGCTGAAACACAAGGAAGCTCATCATTACTGCTAAATTTCGCTTAA
>JAHFAA010000117.1:2619-9983 GCA_023250775.1 Bdellovibrionales bacterium | reverse complement strand
ATAGAGGAGATGACCAGAATATAAATATTAACCGGGATAAAAAATTCTTTCGGCACTTCGGACCAGGGCCATTTCATGACGAAAAAAATAAAGAGGGCCTCCACAATCAAGGCGGCCAAAACCCACAACCAGTTAATCATGGAAAAACCAATCAAAAAGGCGGCAATGAAGGCGACATGGCCAAGAAGAAAGGCACCCACTCCCATCAAAAAATATTTCTTTTCTTTCGGAATAAGCAAGACGTCTCCTAGGAGACAGAAAATCAAGGCGGCAAAGGCCCAAGGCCCGAAATGGTGTCGACCGAGCACATGCCAGGCCACGCCTAGGCCCACAAAACAGCCGGAGGCCGCCGGCTTGAAAAGCCAGATTCCCAGTCGCCATTCACGCCTCTCTGCCCATAAAAGCAGAAGGACAAAAAGAGCGCACAAGAGAATAAACAAAAGAGCTAGAAAATCAGAGTGCATAAGTGATCCAAATTCCCTTTCATTATAAGGGATTGCGCAAGAATGGCCATGCTCTTCCGCCTATAAAAACTACCCACCCCCTTGTGGCTAATGCCAGTGAGAGGCACAATTAAGCGCTAAATCGCTGACATTCGAGGGCCTTGTGGAATTTTTGAAATTTTATGTTTTAACAAGTGAAAATGAGCAACAAGCTGATCAAGATGAGCAGTTGGTTTATTTCAACCGCGCCCATATTATCAGCATCAAGCCTATCAAAATGCTTATTAACCACCATGTTGTTGACGGCTACTGGCTGCGACTCTCCAATGGAAAAAAATATAAGGCCACCCAAATCCCCGACGAATTCAAAAAGCTCTTTTCAGAAACTCCGCATAAACGTTCGCTCAATGTAAAACATTTTCCTGACGACGGGGCCTTGCTGGATTCTTCAGTTCAGTAGATTTAGATCACATCAAGAAGTTTTCGCACCATATTGGTGGTGGAATTGGCAATTTCATGGGGAAACTGTTCCGCATCTTTAATCATCGCTTCGGGATTCTTTACCAGATCCGTACTTCGTTCTAACTCTCGCATCAGCCGCTTCACTTGAGCGGCCTCCGAACCATTCTGGCGAATAAATCGCTGCGCCTGGATCGGGAGAGATTCTGGAATCAAACGCACTTTCATACTAATCATGTCGGATATTCCACCCGAGAACTTTAGCAAAAAAGTCGTTTTTTAAATTCTTTTAATTTCAAAACGTTAGAAGTCTGCGCTCTTCGGAGTCCGTGGGAAAGGAATGACGTCGCGGATGTTTTTCATGCCCGTAATGTACATCACGGCACGTTCAAGCCCAAGGCCAAACCCAGCGTGAGGAACACTGCCAAAGCGACGGAGATCGAAATACCACCACAGGGCCTCTTTATTCATCTTCAGCTCATCCACGCGAGTCATGAGCTTTTGAAAATCATCTTCTCTTTGACTGCCACCGATAATCTCGCCCACTCCAGGGACCAAAATATCCATGGCGCGAACAGTTTTTCCATCGGGATTTTGCTTCATATAGAAGGCCTTGCAGTGCTTGGGATAATCCGTCACGATGACAGGGCCTTTGAAGTGCACATCGGTCAAATATTTTTCATGCTCCGTTTGAAGTTCCAGTCCCCAGTCGCAGGGATACTCAAACTTCGCGCCCGATTTTTTGATGATCTCCACTGCATCTGTGTAGGTGATGCGAACAAATTCACGATCACGCACCAACTCCAAATTGCTGAGTAAATTCTCGCCTTGCTCTTTGGCCAATTTGTCGAGAAATTCCATTTCTTTTTGGCCGTGGGTGAGGGCCGCCGTGATCAGGTATTTCACATAAGCTGACCCAAGATCGGCCATATCATCCAAGTCGGCAAAGGAAACTTCCGGCTCAATCATCCAAAATTCCGCCAGGTGACGGGCGGTATTGCTGTTTTCCGAGCGAAAGGTTGGGCCGAAGGTATAAACTTTCCCCAGTCCCATGGCGAAACATTCACCCGCCAGTTGTCCTGACACCGTCAGATTGGTTTTTTTACCGAAGTAATCTTTTGAGTAATCAATGCGTCCTTCTGTCGTGGGCAATTTGTTCAAATCTAGGGTGGTGACGTTGAACATTTCACCGGCACCCTCGGCATCAACCGCCGTAATAATGGGGCTGTTCAAATAATAAAATCCGCGCTTGGTAAAAAACTCGTGAGTGGCAAAACTTAGAATCGAACGCAAGCGGAAAACGGCACCGAAAGTTTGGGTGCGCGGTCGCAAATGGGCCACCTCTCTTAAATACTCATAGGAGGTAGATTTTTTCTGCAGCGGATATTCCTCTGTGGTTCGACAGATAACCTTGGCCTCCATCGCCTGCATCTCGACCGCCTGGCCTTTTCCCTGGCTTTTCACCAATTGGCCTTTAAATTGAACGCTGGAACCGAGCAGAAGCGAGGACACTTCTTCATAGTTAGAAACTTTCTGATCAACCACAATTTGAAAATTTTCTTGAGTCGTACCATCGTTCATGGCGACAAAAGAAAATTGTTTGCCTTTTCTGACACTGCGAACCCAGCCGGCCACCGTCACAATTTTGTAGTCAGCAAAATCAGGACTTAAAATATGACGAATCGGCGTTATTTCATTGAAGATCACGAGACACCTGCCTTAATTATTCATTGCCAATAACTAAATTTTTTACCATTTGAATTTGAGCACGATCTAATCTCGCGCCAAATTGAGTCACCACTTTGGAGGCGGCTGCACAGGCCAGTTTTCCCGCCTGGGCATAAGGTTGATTGGTCGAGAGCGCATAGAGGAAAGCACCGGCAAAGAGATCACCGGCACCGTTGGTATCAACCGCCTCAACCTGAGAAGTGACAATATCGATTTCCTTTTCACCATCGAACAAAAGAGCGCCTTTTGGGCCTTGAGTGATGGCAAAAGTACGGGCATATTTTTTTAAACCGTGAAAGGCCTCTTCCAGGTGACTGGTACCGGTAAAGATCTTGGCCTCGCCTTCATTGCAAAAAAGCAGGTCAACTCCGTTCGTTCCCAGAACCTCGAGCAAACCGTCCTTAAAGTATGTGGGCATGGAACCATCGGAAAAAGTTAAGGCGGTTTTCACGCCATGTCTTTCCGCCACAGCTTTCGCGTGAATGGCGGCCTCGCGGCCTGTAGGTGAGGCCACTAAGTAGCCTTCGATATACAATATTTTTGAGTTTTTAATGATGGCCTCATCAACTTCCTGCTTTGAAAAAGTCGACGTGATCCCAAGGTATGTATTCATGGTGCGTTCAGCATCGGAGGTGATAAACACCATGCAACGACCAGTTTTTCCATCTGGTCTCGTCTTTCCAGACCAATTGTTGTGCACGCCTTCTTTTATCAGATCTTGATAGTAGAAATCGCCCAATTCGTCACTGCTGACTTTACAGCTATAAAAAGAACGGCCTCCCAGTTGCGCCACGGCGATGACGGTATTGGCGGCCGATCCCCCGCAAGTTCTGCGATGTTGCAGACCACGAACGGCCTCGACAAGCTGGGCCTGGAGTTTTTCGTCCACCAGAGTCATAAGACCTTTTTCAATCTTCATCTGACGCAAAAAAGAGTCCGTGACTTCAAATTCCATATCAACTAATGCATTACCGAGACCATAAACATCATATGTCGCCATAACAAATCTTTCCTTTTCTTAATCTGCAAGTCCAGCAATCTACCTCAAAAATATATCTTTCTCAATAAAGGACTCTTTCGTTTTCTCATATTCCGACATAAACTATTCAGGCAGCTAAAAGGAGGCCCCATGTCACTGGATGAATTTTTAAAAGAAAAGCAGGCCCTAGAAGACGCCAAGGAAGCATCGAAGAAAAAAGACTTCCACGATAAGTGCGTTCACATTCTTGGCCAGATTAAGGAAAAGAGCGAAGAGAAATACCATGAACTTTCACAGCTCTTTCACAGTCGTTTCAGCAGCCCCAATATCCAACGAAAGGTTATTATGGGCTTTTACGCCCAACTCGTTGGGGAAATGAAGGCCCTCGACCCCACACCTGTCATCACTCAAACGGCGGCCAAAATAAAGAAAGAAGTGAAGACCACCATGGCCGCCACCAAGCAGAAGGCCAAGGCACTGGTAAAGAAAGTTGAGCATGCCAAAAAAGAGACTAAAACAGACAAGAAGGCCCCTGCGGCCAAGAAAGCCACTCCGAAAAAAGCTGTGAAAAAGGCCGCGCCTAAGAAGGCCGCCGCCAAAAAGGCTGCCCCAGCGGCCAAAAAGAAGGCCCCAGCTAAAGCTGCCAAGAAAAAGAAGTAATCTACTCTTGTATTGGTTCTTCATTTAGTTGTTAGGCCCGCGCTCAAATTTCCCGAACAGATTTAGGCCCTGGAGCAAAATGCTAGGGCCAAGATCTTGAGGAAATGCATGTTGAATTTCAATCTCCGTGTCACCAACGACGTCCTTGAAATCATCACCACTTTAAATAAGATGCATCAAGATCAATCCCCCGTGATGGTGTGGCAAAATTTAGGTGAGCGACGCATTATCAGAAATGCCGTCATCGCCGCTATCGATTTCTCGGCAGGCAAGATTATTTTGACTCCCGACGGGGCCACCAAAAGTTTCGATTTTGTCGGCCCGCAAACTGTCTATATGCGCGGGCATGAGAAGAGCATTCTCTTTAAGCGTGAAAATGTCAAAATTGATAAAAGAAGAATCATTGTCGACATTCCCAAAGAAGTCAGGATGTTTGAAAAACGCATCAACCCGCGCATTAAGCTGGGATTCAATTCCCCTTATCTGGGGCTGATTGAGATAAAAGTAAACTCCAGCACCGAACTTAGAAAAGAATTTCTCTTCAACATTTACGATCTTTCATCCAAAGGTGTGAGCTTCAATTTCAATTTCAAAGATCAAATTTATTTTGCCGAAGGAACTGAAATTTTTATTTCAAAACTAGGGCAGATTCCCTTCAAAAAACCGATTGAAGGACGAGTCGTCTACTTAAAAAAAGTGGAATTTATTAGTCAGGGTAACCGCATCAGCAAGATGAAAATGGGTGTGGCCTTCCGATCCCCACTGGGAGAAAAAGTTCTTTTCTCCTTCAAATAGACTATTTTTTCAAATCAATTTTACTGGCAATCGCCAACTTTGTGAGACCGCGCGCCAGTCTGGGAGAAAGACGTTGCATCGCCATGAGTGCTTTCCCATTAGCGGTAGGGAAAATTTCTTTTTCACCTTTGGCAATTCCTGCGATGATTTGTCCGGCACAATCCTCCGCCTTGGTGGTTAAGAAAAGTAACTCTTTGGGGAAGCCATTTTGCTTTCCAAGCTGCATGATTTTTGTCTCAACAAAACCGGGAGAAACCAGCAGGAGTTTGACGGCGGATTTATTGATCTCAAGTTCGGCCTGTAACGATTGGGTGAAACCTGTCACGGCAAATTTGCTGGCAACGTAGGCCGAAACCCCGGGAGCGGGAACATGTCCGGCCACAGAACCAATATTGACAAGAGTGCCGGCCCCAGCCGTTTCCATAGGACCAAGCCAAAAACGCGCACACGCCACCAGAGCGAAAAAATTCACCTGCATGGTCAGTTCCAACTCTTCTTCAGAAATTTCCTTCATCGACTTGATGTGGGCCAGGCCGGCATTATTGATCCAAACCGACGGCACTCCAAAATCCTGTTGAATTTTTACCAGGGCATCGTTCAACATCTTTTTATTGGCGAGATCACAAACCACACTGGTAAAACGCCCTTCACACTCTTGAGCAAGCGAGGCCAGACCTTGCTGATCGATGTCGACGCCGACCACCGGCAGTCCTTGCTTTACAAACTGACGTGATAACTCACGCCCGATGCCACTGGCCGCTCCTGTGATGCCGATAAAATTTGAAACACTCACCTCAACCTCGCAATTTATTGGCGATTTTAAGTAATCCCTTCCAAGAGGGTTTAAAACTATTGTCTTTGCGCTCGGGCGTTTGGGCGCCTAATAAGTTGGCCACTCGCATGGCCGAATAAACCGCATCGTTATGCAACCCATAGCCAAAATGGCTGCCGCAATAGTAGGAATTCATCGTGCCGTTTAAGCTCGGCATTCTTTCAATCGCCGCCACCGATTCAAAACTAAATTTTGGTGTTCTAAGCACCGTTTGAAATTCGATCAAATCTTTTCTGATGGGAAAATTGGGATGCTGAGTGCTGATCAAATCACTGTCATCCGGGACTTGATGCTCAAAGCGCAAGGCGCCACTCACGGAAGTATTAATATGCCCCTCATGATCTCGTGTATAGAGATAAGTATAGGCCTGAATCAGTTCGCGCGCTGGAAAGCTGGAATGATCTCGGTGCACGATGACCTCACCTTCTTTGTATTTCCAGACACCCAGAAGTTCTTTTTCTAAAGTGGTGGGATTTTCGAGTAGCGCCAAGGCCTGATCGGCATTGCAGGCGAAGACCACGGCATCAAATTTTTCCTGAGTGCCGTCTTCCATCGTGAGGGTCACTTCCTGCTGGCTGCGACTGACTCTTTTAATTTTCGAACGCAAAACGATTTTGGAGCTGAGGGGTTTCGCCAAGGCCTCCACATAACTTCGCGTTCCGCGCTTGGCCGCTTCCACTGAAAACAAACCTTTGGGAGAAACGATGTCATTATGCACTTTCAGTTTGCCCAGAAAAAAACTCGCCGGCGTCTTCAAGACCTCGGCCGCCGACATGGAAGAAAGCAGACACAGGGTACAGATTAAAAAGAGCGTGGCATTTTTATCAAATTGGGAAATCTTTTTAATACATTCTCCCATGGTCATCCCGGTCAAAAGTCCTTTATCCAACATTTCGTTGGCAACTTTTATACCTTTGAAAAAACCGTAGATACTTTTTAAGTGATCGAGCTTGATCAGATCAAATCCCTGGGTGATTCCGCCTCGAAGTGTCGGCGTCAGATAGAGGCCCTCTTTGGTATTGAGGTCGTGCATACTCATAAAAGTGTTGGCGCAAAAATCAGTCTCCACTCCAAGCTCTTCAAGCATGGCGAAGAAGTGGCCATAGCCTTCTTTTCCAAAGGCCGCGACAGCGATGTCGACCGCTTGTGCCTCTCTGGTATCAATGGAATAGGCGTTTCCCCCGAGGCGTTCGCTTTTTTCAAAGAGTTTCACCGCATGACATTTGTTGAGATAATAAGCACTGGTCAGTCCGCCAATTCCGCCACCAATAATGGCGATTTTTTTTGCCATCCTATCCCCCATTCTTCATCAGAATCCCTTCACAATGAGGAACACTGATTTGATAAACTTGCTGCCCAATGGCCAATTTTGTGAGCTGCTCGGCAACCTCGTGTTTGCCCAAGCGCAACCCCACTCGTGGCCACACAAACGATTGCCCGGCCTCAGGAAGATTCAATTTGAAGAGAG
>JAHFAA010000117.1:0-2609 GCA_023250775.1 Bdellovibrionales bacterium | reverse complement strand
AAACTCCTTTGCCCCCCGCCACCGACATCTCCGTGGTCACTGGCAAATGCAAAATATAAGTGTGAAAATGCGCCTTCATCATGGCATGTGTTGACTGGATTTTTTGCCACAGGCCCTTGCCTGGTGGGCGAATGAGAATAGAGAGGGCAACCTCATTATAGGCACCGACATCTGTGTCTTTGTATTCAATGCAGTTGATGGCAAACAACGCTTTTTTCATGGGCAGTTTGATGGGCAAGAACCCCTGGGCCAACATGCCACGGGCCTGATCATAGTCGCATAAAAAAAATGCTCCCATGACATCAGCGTCACGGATAAAAAAAGGCGACTTGAAGATATAATCCCCATAAGTAATTTCGCTTTGGGTTACGTTGGAAAAAAAAGTTGAAGAGCTCACAATCGGACTCCTGGTCTGATGTCACTCTCTTTATTGTATTACAAATTTGTAATAATTGGGCCGCGAAAAAGATCGTAGCGAACGCTCTTGCCCGGAAAAGAGGCCAAAGGAACCAGACCTTCCCAAGGCGCGGCCTTAAGGGGGCGTTTCACAACAATGCGCGCCAAGGGGAGAAGCAGAAGCTTTTGCAAGACTTGCTCTTGATCACAGTCTGGCCCAATCAACTGACTGAAAACCACCATTTCCTGTCGCGGTAAGCTCTTCTTTTGCTTTCCTAATTCGGAGAACATGGGATCAAAGTAGAGAACTGAACTTTTTTTCTCTTGTAATAGCTCGCCATGATTGCTGACATCGCCAAAAAATAATTCAAAGCGCCCCGTCAGCTCAGGATACGCCCGTCGCAAATGTTCAAACGCCACTTGCAGCAATAAAAACATCAGTGGGTGCCGCTCAAATGCCAGCACCTTAAAACCCCACGAAAGAAAAAGCAAAGAATCCTTGCCGGTCCCACAGGTGGCATCCACCACCGTATCATCTTTTTTTATTCCTTTTCCCATGGCCTTCTTGAGTGGCCCTGCCGCAGTTTTGCTGACTTGCCTCATAAAAGAACTGTATTCCGAGACAAAATCCAGCGCCAAAACTGGCCCCTTGGTACCCGAAAGATAATATTTCAGACCGCTCTCATCCAAAACTAAATAATTTTCAGGCCCGGCCACCGTCGACAACTCAAGGCCGATGGATTTTGCTAACTTATTAACCAGGTCAAGCTCTTGCGCGGAATGACGCTGATCTGTAATCAAAGAAATCAACATAAAGTGGCCAGGTCATAGGAGAAAAGATAAAAATATGGGCAAATAAAAACCTCCAACCTTTGGATTCACGGATGACAACTCATACGACTGACGCTTCCACTTTACAAACAGACAAACTCCCTTACAACCCAAAATCACTCGAGCGCGAATTGCGCCCTTATTATATCGGGGCCAGCGATCAAGAAATAGATCAGATGTTAAAAGAGGTTGGATTCAAAACTTTGGACGATCTCTTTGCCCACATCCCGCGTGAAGTAAAATTTAAAGGCCCAGTCGGTCTCGGCCAGGCCCTGCCTTACAATGATCTGCTCACCCATGTAACAAAAATTGGCAAAAAAAATCGCCAGGCGCTTTCTTTCATCGGCGATGGTTTGCCCCATTATAAAATTCCGGCGCTAGTTCCTTTTGTTTGGGACATTCGTGGCCTGACCACCGCCTACACTCCTTACCAGCCTGAGCGCAGCCAAGGCACTCTCCACTCTCTTTGGGCCTACACCAATATGATGTCGAAGTTGACTGGCTTTGAGGCCGTCAATGCCTCACTTTATGACCGCTCCACGGCGCTCTTTGAAGGTCTGCTGGCGTCGACGCGAATTGCCGGGAAAAATACCGTCCTGGTCAGTGAAGGCGCTTACCTTGAAGATCGTGAGGTGGTGGAAACCCTCGCCAAAGGAACAAAGCTGAATGTGGTGTGGATTCCCCTTGTGCTTGAGACCGGCCTGACCGATCAAAATAAACTTAAAGAGGCCTTCGCGGCCAACCAGGAAAATTTGGCGGCCTTGTGTTTTCCTCAGGTGAATTGTCTTGGCCTTCTGGAACAAGTTGATCAGCTGACAGATTGGGCGCATGAGAACAAGCTCCTGGCCATCAGTATGATCGATCCCATTTTACTGGCAACCAACGGACTGCGCGCCCCTGCTGACTTTGGTCAAATGCGCGACGACAGCGGAAATAAAATCGGTGCCGATCTTATCGTGGGTGAGGCCCAGCATCTGGCGCTGGAACCAAACTTCGGCGGCCCAGGTCTTGGCCTCTTTGGCTGTCGCTTGAATAGCAATAATAAAAATTCCATTCGTTCAACACCAGGACGCTACATTGGAAAAGGCCATGACAGTCAAGGCAACACTGCCTATGCCATGGTTGTCTCCACTCGTGAGCAACATATTCGTCGTGAAAAAGCGACATCGAACATCTGCTCAAATCAATCCTTCATTGCCACCTTGGCCGGCGCAGCTATTTTGGCCCGTGGAGAAAAAGGCATGACCGAGGCCATCTGGTCCGGCCGTCGCCTCGCCCTCAAGGCGGTAGAAGAACTCACCGCTTTAAAAGGAATTGAGCTGGCCTTTGCCCAGAGTTCATTTTTTAACGAAGTGGTTTTCTCAATCGAAAAAACTTCCAAA
>JAHFAA010000116.1 GCA_023250775.1 Bdellovibrionales bacterium | reverse complement strand
GTTCTATGGGACCAAACTTAAGCTGTGTTTGCGAGATGTCCAATCCGAGAATGAGAAAAGCATATTTCAGGTTACTGCCCAAATGATACATGATCATGCTTCCGCGACGATCATAGACATCCTCAATGCCTTTATTAAAAGTTACCACCTGACTAAAACTGGAGCGATAGTACCCGGCATAAAGCAAGAGGACATCAAACGGCCGGTAGCCCAAAGATAATTCGCCGTGAGGGTCTCCGTACTCCATAATATAACCACGGGTTGCCATGGGAGAAGTGCCCTCAACTTGATCGCCCGCGATCTGCTCGCCGCCGACATACATCCCCATCCCCAAGGCCAAGGCCAAAGAAAAACTTCCAGACTTACTGGCATTCAGACTTTCACCCATTAATTGGAATTTAAAACCACCAATCGTGGCCCCGCCGGGTGCCCATTCCCAATAGAAATCGAGAAAATTAAAAAGTCCCAAAGCTCCGTGAAATCCAATGAGCGAAGTTTCATCCGCACGGGGAGTTCCATCGATAGGTGTTTTGCGGAAATCTTGTGCCGCTTGCAGACGAACGCCTTGAGTGGCAAAGCTCTCTATTGAGCCCCCGCCTTGTCCCATATTTTCAGAGCGCAGAAAGGAGTTGGTGGGCACTCGTATGGCCTTGGCACAGCCGGCGAGGATCAAGAGGGTGATAATTAGTTGACTCGACATCAACAACTATTATAGCGGAGATGTGTGCAAGAATACATCTTGAACTGGTATAGCAAATTCCTTGACCGCACGCTTCCTTAAGAGCATATTCGGCGACCATTATGGTTATTCAAAGAGTTAAACGCGCCCTCATTGGCCAACCGATTGCCAGTGACAGGCTGTCTCATGAGACGATTCCAAAATGGAAAGCGCTGGCGGTCCTCTCTTCAGATGCTCTCTCTTCCGTTGCCTACGCCACAGAAGAAATTCTCATCCCACTCTCGCTTTTTTCTGTCGCCGCCATGGCCTGGTCACTGCCCATTGCTCTCTTTGTCGGCGTTCTCCTTTTCATCATAACCATCTCGTATCGCCAAACCATTGACTCCTATCCCGGTGGAGGTGGTTCTTACACTGTCAGCAAGGAAAATCTTGGCACAACTTGTGGCCTCATTTCCGGCGCCGCCCTCATGATCGATTATATTTTAACCGTGGCCGTTTCCATCTCCGCCGGGGTGGAAAACATCGCGGCGGCCTTTCCTTTTTTATTCGAACACAAAGTCTTTATGGGGGTTATTCTTATTGGTACCGTCATGGTTCTTAACCTGCGCGGCATCCGAGAATCTTCTTCCATCTTTGCTCTCCCAACCTACTTTTTTATCGGCAGTTTCCTTCTCCTCATTGTTTCTGGTTTTATTCAAATGGCCCTTGGGCATGCTTCTCGAAGTATCCCTGAAATTGCCCATCAGGAACTGACAGTTATTCCGGCATTCTTAATTCTTAAGGCCTTCTCATCAGGTTGCTCGGCCCTAACCGGAGTCGAGGCCATTTCGAATGGCATCCCAATGTTTCGGAAGCCGTCTCCCCTCAATGCCAAAATAACCATGGTGTGGATGTCCGCCATCCTCGGAGTCTTTTTTATCAGTATCACTGTTTTGGCCCAGGCCTATCAAGTTCGACCGATGGAAGGACAAACCATCATCTCCGGACTCTCCGCCAGCATTCTCGGTTCAAACACGATTTTGTTTTATCTGGTGCAAATTTCCGTCGCCATGATCTTAATTTTGGCGGCCAATACAAGTTTCGCAGACTTTCCACGCTTGGCGCACTTACTTGCCAAAGATGGTTTCTTGCCCAGGCAATTTGCCTACCTGGGTGATCGTTTGGTTTTCTCCAACGGAATCATAGGCCTCTCGGGGATTGCAGCATTACTCGTGATCATGTTCAAAGGAAGCACCCATCTCTTAATTCCTCTGTATGCCGTGGGCGTCTTTTTATCTTTTACTCTCTCACAGTCAGGGATGGTGGTGCATCACTACAAAACCAAACGCCACTGGTTTTTGCCAGCTCTCGTCAACGCTCTCGGGGCCATCACTACCGCCACGGTTCTTATCGTCATTGGCATGAGCAAATTCACCAGCGGCGCCTGGGCGGTCATGCTACTGATTCCCGGTTTCATTTTTTTATTTCTCAGAATTCATCAATACTATGATTGGATCAGGCACAAGCTCTACCCAGGAGGTTACTATCCACCAGAGCAAGTGAGCGCCAGGTCCTTTCCCGCCGTTGTGCCAATTTCGGGTGTCCATCCCGGAGTTGTTGATGCCTTAAACTATGCTCTTTCTATTTCCAGTAATGTCTCCGCCTGCTATGTGAACCTGGACCAAAATGAAACTGAACGAATTAAACGAAATTGGAATCTCTGGGCAAAATCAGTCCACCTGGAGATCTTGGATTCTCCCTATCGCTCCATCATCACGCCCTTGATTGACTATATTGAGAAGGTCAAAAAAGACAACAATGCTGAGATGATTTCCGTTATCGTGCCTGAGTTTGTGGTGCCACGTTGGTATCAGAATTTCTTGCACAACCAAACGTTTATGTTTCTACGAACAATGTTGCGCTTGAAAAAAGGCATTGTTGTCGTCAACGTCCGCTATCACCTGGTCGAGAATAAATAAAATCTGACCAATCTTTCTGGCATTCTGCTCAAAATGCCCCTTAGACTTCTAGGCCCTCGTTTTCACGTGCCATCGCAAGCATTTGTGATTGTTAAATATTCCAATTCCAATATGCACTTACTCAAAATCCTCTGGCGTAATCCGATAAACTGATACTATTGAGCGAATAAGGAAAATTCTATGAACAATATCTTGATGCTGTTCTTGATGGCCTTCGTGTTGTTGCTGTCGGGATGTAAGTCTTCCGGCGGAGGCGCGCCCGCATTATCAGGGGGGACGCCTACTGTCACAGCTCCTGTGCCAACTCCGACCTTCAATTATTTCGATCCGGCAAGCTCGCCTAGTTATGATATGAATCCGACCTTCATCGTAGGAAATCTTCCCTACACCAGTTCATCCGTCACACTCCATCTTTATAATGGAGGAACGTGTTCCAGCGGTCAGCTGCTGGCATCGGTCAATGCCACGGGTGCAACAGGGGCATACTTATACATGGAGACAAACCATTCAGGATATTATTTGGCCTCGATCAAGGCCACCGACAATCAAGCGGGCAATAGTTCAAGTTGTGTAAGTTTACCCTACACGGTCAGCGCCCCTCCAATCCCAAGTTCGCTCACTCGCCAATCACCATCCACGGCAACCGGTTATGATGATACGCCCACCATTCGAGTGAGCGGCGTTGTCAGTGGTCATTCGGTGAAATTGTACCAAGACAGTGGATGCACTTTACTAGCAGGATCAGGAAGTGCTTCTGGTTCAACCATCGATATCACTTCTTCATCCTTGGCCATTGGAACTTATGAGTTTCACGCCCGCGATGTCAATGAGGCGGCGGAAGCTTCCGGTTGTTCCACCGCATCTGTTACTTACCAATATCTTCTGCCACCCTCCCCCAGCGGTCTCTCGATGTCATCGCCTTCAAGCGGCAGCGGATACGATGAGACGCCAACCATCCAAGTCAGTGGAGTGGTCAGCGGTCATACCGTCAGATTATACAAGGACAGCTCGTGTTCGCTCCAAGTAGGTTCAGGTACGGCCTACAGCACCACCATCACCATCACATCCTCCACTTTGAGTATCGGCACTTATGAATTCCATGCCCGGGACTTGAATCCCCAAGGTGATGCTTCAGATTGCTCCACCAGCTTTGTAAGCTACCAGCTTCTTTCTCCCCCAACTCCGAGCGCCCTGTCACTGTCATCACCCTCCACTTCGCCGAATACAGATCCCACACCGACCATCCTTGTCTCAGGTGTCGGTTCCGATGTGGTGGTCAAACTTTACACGGATAGCGGCTGTACGGCCGAGGTCGGTTCCGGCAACGCCTATGCTACGACCATTCAATTGACCTCCGCTGCCCTTACCCCGGAAAACACCTATAATTTTTATGCTCGTTCTTCAGTCGGGGCCACCACCTCAAGCTGCTCCAGCGCCACCGTCGCCTACAATTTGCAATATCTGCCCCTGCCAAGCCCCCTTGAGCGCCTGGTCCCAACCGCCGCCAGTGAAATTTACAACTATGCAAAGATAAGGGTCAGCGGGGTGGCATCCCAGGATCAAAACGTAGTCATTTATAGTGATGCAAGCTGCACCAATGCCGTAGGCTCGGGAGATCCCAGCGGTGCCACTATAGATATACTCACCAATACCCTTGCTGTCGGAAGCTATACCTTTTACGCCAAAAGATTCGGCGGAGATGGGGGGCGCTCACAATGCTCAACCGCCAATACGGCGTATGAAGTTTTAACCAATAATCGCCTTGTCTATTCTTCCACGGTCCATTACACCAGGTCTTATGTCCTTGAGGAAATGGGTATCGGAGATGTGAACGGCGACAACATCATGGATATCTTTTCAATAAATGGTTTTGGAGGATATTTGTCCCTTGGGTCAGGGTCAGGCTCCGGCAGCTATGGCACATCCACAAACGTCTCTTCCTTGTTCACCTCCAGCGGGGGAGGCCCTGTTGCCTTCGGCGATTTTGACGGAGATGGGGATGATGATCTTGTTTCCGGCGACTGGTATACTGACAAAATGTCCTACCGCTCAAGCAATGGCAATGGCACCTTTGCTACCAAGGTTGATTATGCCATCTCAGACAATGACCCCAATGAGATTAAAATTGCCGATGTTGATAAGGACGGCGATCTGGACCTCATTCTTGCTCTTGGACTCTACAGCAATTCGGGCAGGCTCGCCATTTTCAAAGGTTCCGGAAACGGAAGCTTTGCTCCCGTAGCGGAATATGCCTCCGACACAGGAATCAGCAGTGTAAGCGTGGGTGACTTGAATAATGATACCTACCCTGACGTTGTTGCGGCCTTGACTAACACCGATGAAGTTGCGGTATATCTCAATAATGGCGACGGGACCTTTGCCGCCAAAGTTGACTACGCCGTGGGAGACGGCCCATATGATGTTGAACTTTCCGATTTAAACAATGACGGAAAACTGGATATTGTCGCCCTAAGCACCACGTCCAAGAATATCAGTGTCCGCCTGGGGGTTGGCGACGGCACCTTTGGCGCCAATACAAACTATGACGTCTATGCCACGAATATAACCTATTTATCGTTGGGAGATGTCGATAATGATGGCAATCAGGATGTCGTCGTTGCCAGCGATTATGATACAAAACTGCATGTGCTGTTTGGAAATGGCGACGGAACACTCACTCCAAATCTTGATTTCCCTTTGACCGGCAAAGGCGGACGCCTCCAAGTCATAGACCTTTCCGGCGATGGTGGGCTGGATATTGTGGTGCCGATCACATACTCCTCCGTTTACGGCCTCGATGTTTTCTTAAAATAAACTCGGCAATCAACAGAGCTTCCTGATGGTGTACTCTCTGACTTCTTTCGGCGTCTGCACTTCAAAGCTATCGCCGACTTTGAGATCAAGCGCCTCGTTACCTATGGGCGAAAAGACTGAGATGACCAAGACTGTTTCACCGTCAATTTGCAGCATGGTTCCGCCGGCGGTGGGAGAGATGAAATAGTTTCGACTTTGCTTATTATATTCGATCTCCACCAGGGCGCCGATAGCAATTGGATCGTTGGGAGAAAATTCTCGAGAGGGAATTTCCTCCAACATCTGGAGTTCGAGCTTTAACTCCTCTACCCTTTGCAACTGCCCGGCCGCCAGATAACCGGCCTCAATACTGCGGGTATCATATTTTCCCTCGGACTTGAGGTCCTCTGACTCGCGATATTTTTTGGTTGTTTGCGCCTCAGACTGGATGGCATCCAGTTCTTTTTTGACCGCATCGATCAGGCATTTGATTATTTTGGATTTTTCCATATGCGCTTAGTGGTGTGCGCCTCGTAACTTCACGCGCTGATGGAGATAACAGATCGCCATGTTGTAATTTTCATCGAAGGCCGTTTCACTTGCGATGCGAACTTCAATAAACGACTCATCACAATCTTTCGAGACGTCGTCCAAGGTCACCTGAGTTTGTCCAAGCGTGAGTCTTTTAAACCAGTCTCCGGTTCCCATGCGGGAGTAGGTTTGGCCACTCTTGCACGCATACTGACCGGCCACAGGCGCGGGAATAAAGGAATAATCAGGAATGACGGTAATTGGTGCCGACCAGCTGACGTTCAGAGGAGAACCGACAGCGCGCGACCCATCGGCAGGACTGCTAATTTCGAAAGAAGAGGGGCAGGTCAAATCGATTTTGATGGGTTTTGGTTGAGTGGCACTGGTGACTTCGATCTTCACCGCCTGGCCGGGTGAAAGAGCAACACTGGAGACATCGTATCCAGTTCCGTCGGCGGCAGGCGAAAGCTGGGTGCCATTCACCGTGACGACGGCGTCTTCGACATCTGCGCCATCTTCGCGCATGACAGTGATGGTGCCAGAAACCGGAGTCTCATTTGATATCCGATATTGAGGGATCAGTGAGATGCCAAAAGGCGTGGAGACCATCAGTCTCAAGCGATCATAGGTTCCCAGGTTGCCGCGAGTGGCGGACTTGCGAACTTTCCAGCCTTTTTTGGCCAAGATTTTTTCTTCCATCAGCACGCGGGCATCTTTGGTATTATAAACAGCGATCTCGCCCACGCCATTGTCATAGCGTCTCATCGTCGCCTCATAACCCGCCTCAACCAAGGCCTGAGTTGCTTCCTGCGCCAGCTTGATGCCCATTTTTTTTGTATCCACCATCAGCTGTTTGAATCCGGCGAATTTAAGTTCCGAATTTTGGTAAGGGTCGGCATAGCTGGCCCCCTCGGGAGAATGCACCACCTGGTCGCTGGCATGGGACAAACTCTCAAACCAAATTCCAGCGATGCTTTTGGACATATAATAAACATGCAAGATGGGAAGGTTGGCCTGCTTAGAGGAAATTTTGATCTCGGTATTTCCGCTAGCAGTATCGAGGTGTCGCTCACACCAAAACCACTCATCACGAGTGGAAGGTGATTCGGCAAAGTCGCTGTCTTGAAATTCACAGTCACCCAAAATTTCGGTGGTGCTTTCCTCAATAATCGACACGCGACGAATCTCACTTTGCATGCAGATATCGTTAATACAATCAGGGGCCTTTGGCAGCGTGAAGGTGGTCCAGTAGGTTCCTGCGGGCGCGCCGGCATGGGCGGTCTCAAAGGCGAGAATCAAAAAAAGAACCAAGGCCAGGCCAAAACCAAGATTGCGAAGCATATTATTCCCCTTAATATTTAATGAACGCTGTGTGATAAAGCGCGACAGCTATAATGTCAATCGCTTATCCTGCTTGGAACTTCTTTATTGAAGCAAATCTGGTGTGCCTTTAGCATTTAAATAGCATAAATTTGTGGATATAGAATGGACAAGATGAAGCAGAAACTCCAAACATTCATAATCGAACAGCTTGAGGTAGAACCAAAAGATGAAAAGAATCTAAATGCAAAAGCTATAATAGAAAATTACACTTCTGACCTTTTAAATCTTCTTGAAGAATACCGGCGCTCTGGCCTTGCTGACAAGAAGTTGAAACGTGAAATTCTTACCGGCGATCCAAAAAAAATATATAGCATGATATGGGAAGCACAGCTTTTTAAGCTTCTGCAAAAACAAAATCATGTTTTATCGGCCACAGGTGATGAAGGCCCAGATTTCTTTTTTGAGCATGAGGACAAACAAATCTGGATAGAGGCCACGACTCTACACTCAGACAAAATTAAAAAAGAGGAAGACACTTTTGAAAGTGGCATTATTGACACAGAGAAATTTACATTGAAATGGAAAAGCGCGATCTCAGGCAAATCTAAGCGTTTTCAAGACTACATTCAACAAAACAAATTCGGTGTAAAAACATCTGATATCTGCATCATCGCTGTGAGTTCTCTAGGAATGCATAAAATTCGAGGTGCAGCGTGTTTTCGTCCAATCCCAGATTCACCTACCTACTCAAGCCATCTTGAATATGGAGTCGGTGATCCTTGTGTGGACGCAAAAGGAGAGCGCGTATATAGGCGACGAAATAACATATCAAAACCAAATGGTGCAC
Organism: Bdellovibrionales bacterium; assembly: GCA_023250775.1. Lineage (GTDB taxonomy): Bacteria > Bdellovibrionota > Bacteriovoracia > Bacteriovoracales > Bacteriovoracaceae > GWA2-49-15. Next base: position 1,889 of record JAHFAA010000116.1, on the reverse strand, counting down.
TTTGTGCATCTGACCTCTTTTCTCGAGATGAGTATCGTCATATAAGTGCAATATTAAGTGCTCATACACCAATTTGCACCTCAGAAGAACATCAATACGAGTTCAGAATGAATCCCAATGCGAATAACCCACTATCTAAAGATTTATACAACAAAATAACCAACTTCTTTGAAAGGTAAAATCAACCATTGCATATCTCCGCTAAGAACGCCCTCTCCACTCCTGACACACAAACTTATTATGCTCAGAACAAAGTACCCGCATATTTTGCTGAAGGGTTTTTCCGCCGAGAAAATACGGGACTTTGTGATCGCATTCTAGAAAATGGGTGTTGTCGCAGCGACGGTTTGTGATTGGACTGACATACTCGCAGCGATGTTCGGCCTGGTTTAAGAGCGTGCGTCTTAAAACTCGTCCGGCGATTCGTCCCTCGGGTGATTGGCGCACTTTTGTTTGGGAGTTTGTTTTGGGTAAGGCCTCACAAAGTTTTTTGATTGCTTCGGCATCTCGTGGCGTCGCCAGTTGCTGCTTGGTTTTTTGCCAGAGTTGATAGGTTTCTTCATCCATCTCGATCTGCACAATTCGCTTTTTATTTTTGAGGCCAAAGTGCTGGCGCAGCTTTGTTTCGGCCTCCGCAGCGGAAGCTGGCCGTGCTTGCAGAAGATTGAGAGCGTCAACACTTTGGGCGTGAGTCGCTTGGGCCTCACGGGAAACGCGTTCAAGCAGGGACAAGTTACTCAAATTTAAATTGCCTTTTTCCACCATGGGGCCGGCCTCGGGAGTTCTTTTTAAAAAACGCATAGCCTCGATTCTTCGCTGGGCCGAAGCCTCACTGTATCCGAGTTCCTTGACTGCCAACAAAAAGAGACTGCCATACCCCATTTCCAAATAAAGTTTGCGCGCGTCAATTTCTAAAAAATGCGCCAGAATTTTTGCCAAAAGGCGGTTTTCTTCCTTGATTAAATTTTTGGTATTTTGCAACAGCGCTTCGTTTTTAATATTTGATAAATTCATAAAATCCTCCGCATTTCTTTCTCCTTTATACCACAGTTTTTTTGCACGGAACGTTGCACTCTAAATTGCACGTTCGCTCCTTAAAAAAAATATTTAGTCATAATTTGGCCGGAAGTTTTCTGGAGATGAAGTAAGCGTAAAGGACGAACTATACGCTGCGATTACGCGAAAAATATCTTTCAGAATGCTCTACGCAAGTACATGGAGAAAACAAATAAAATCTTACACTAAAAAAAACTTTATCTTCCGTTTCCAATCAAGCAGAATATTTTTATGCAAATAAAAATTCGCGAATTTATTCAGCATGATGATGAAGGGATGAGACAGGTCTCGCGCTCTTGTAAACTATATTGAAAATATTGCGCGAAGTTTGTCGCTGCCCAAACTTACTTGTGCCACGATTGAGCAGACAGGAAACGTTATTATTTTTGAGAAGCTGGGCCTTGTTGCTATTTCAAGAAATGGAACAGATAAATTCATCAGTGTGGATGGTGATCCTGTATATGAAGTGTGCTTAGAAAAAACTTTACCTCTTTACAAGGCACAATAGATTTATGTCACTAAACGAGGAATATCAAAAGCAATTTGCGTGGCGCGATTGGAAAAGTGTGCTGGCGCGCTGTCCGATTTTACCTGGCCAGCATCTTCTCGACCTTGGTTGCGGCCCCGGTGATCTTAGCGCCGAACTGGTCGCACGCGGCGCGATTGTCACGGGCATTGACATGAATGGCGAACTCTTGGCCACGGCCTTTGAGCGCTGTCCGGAAAACGCCATTTTTTTGCAACAAAATCTCAACGCCCTTGATCTGGGGACAGAAAAATACGACGGTCTTTGGTCCAGCTTCACGGCCGCCTATTTTCCCCATTTCAAATCT
>JAHFAA010000511.1 GCA_023250775.1 Bdellovibrionales bacterium | reverse complement strand
ATTTTAATTGATACCGTTGGTTTTATTTCTAATTTGCCCAGCACCTTGGTGGAAGGATTTAAAACGACTTTCGAATCGGCGCTTGAGGCCGATCTTATCTTGATCGTTTGTGATATCTCCGACCCTCACTATAAAAAACATCTTGAAGTCACCATGCAAATCTTAAAAGATTTGGGTGTTGATCAACGCGAACATCTGATTATTTTTAACAAGAAAGATAAGTTATCCACGCCTCATATGGCGAAAATTATCGCTCGCTCTTATCCTGGTTGCTTTGTTGTAAGCAGTCTCGACCCAGACGATATAAATATGTTGCGCGAAAACATCTGCAAAAATTTCTTGGATAAACAGGCCATGTACGATTTGTTTATTCCTTATGATCAGGGTGGGGCCATGGCCAAGGTGGCGAAAAACACTAACATTGTGAAGGCGCATAATCACGAACGCGGAATCTTTTATCGCATTAGAATTCCGGCCTTTATTTTTGATGAGCTAGGACTTTTTCCTTATGTCCTGACGCCTGACGATCCCAAAATGGCTGAATGGAAGAATGTGCTAGAAGGCGCCACTCCGAAAGTAGAGAGTGAGCCCAAAGATGAGAACAGCTAAAGAAAAGCCCGCCAAGATAAATAATGCGTCTTTATCCATTTTCAATGATCCTTTTAAAAAGCTCTAAAGGCCGCAAAGGAAATTTCTCATAAGAAATTTTCAGCGTGGCACCCCATTGCTCGATAATCGAAGCAGGCAACTTTTCCTCAGGCCCATACAACATCACTGCAATATCTTGAGTACTGACCAGTCCAAAAATGACGACTAATTCATCCTGAAACTGCTCGGCATTGATCATGATTAAGGAAGGTGAAAGGTCATGGATAAAATAATCCAAATTATCGACCTGGGCATAATCATAGAGTTTCGCCCCCATTCTCTCGGCCGCCAGTTTTAAAGCGATGGCACGAGATTCATCACCTTCGATTAGAAGAATACTTTGCATGCTAAGATTATGCCCGAATATATAATATTTACAAGGTTGGGGCAGGAAGTTTGCCTCTGTTGTAGAGTGCGAGTCTATGTTTAAAAATGCCCTCTTGGCCTTCTTTTTCGCACTCGTCTTGCTAGGTGGCCAAGCTGCTATGGCGGCCCGATGTATATACCAAGAAACTCCCACCACCAAACATCTTCTTGATGCCATTCACGCCAATAAGGCACGAAAAAAATTATATCGAAAATATTTTGGCGCTAAGGCCGCTCGTGCCTTTGGCCAAGTCATGCTCTATGAACATTTAATGCTCCCTTTTGCCTTGCCCCTCGATTGGAAAGCGCAGCCATTTTTATGTGCCGGTATTCCTCTTTATAAAGGCGATCTCGTTTCGATCGCATTGACTCCCAGCTTTTCCAATAATCCCGTGACCATTCAAGATTTTGAACAACCGGATGCCGCCAGGGTCGTAAAAGAATTGAAGCAAGAATTGAAAGTGGCGATAGAAAATGATTTGCGCAATGCCGATGCTAACTTTACCCAAGGCCTCGAGCTTCTTCACCGCAAGATCGCCACACTGCTTGGGACTCCTCATGTAAACTGCCTGCAACGCCATTTTTTAGAAAGCATGGCCTTGAGCTTAACCAATGCAAAAAGCTATGATCTTGAGGCCGCCAAGCAAGGTCTCAAATCGACTCTTCCTCTCTCCGCAAAGTTTGCCTTAGTTCATCTCCAAGCACTTTCGATCATGGCAAACCTCGACCGCAAGGCCTATCCCTTTCAAAAAGAAGGGATCCCACTCTTCTGCCAAGATGTTCCACCCATTTTGTAATTTTAGTTTTTTTCAGACATCTTTTTAAAGACGCCAAGAATTTCTTCGCCAGTAGCGGGAGAATGCATTGAAAGAATTTGATCATGGAAGCGGACACCGATGGCACGCTTAATCGCGGTCCAAACAGAAATTCCAAGGACAAAAGGCGGCTCTCCTACGGCCTTGGAAGCATGCACATTGACGGTATTCGAGTTATTTTCAATAAAAGAAACATTGAAGATTGAAGGCGTATCTTGGATCGAAGGAATTTTATAAGTTGTCGGAGAATGAGACAGCAGATGACGTTTTTCATCATAGACCAGTTTTTCCGTGGTAACCCAGCCCATCCCTTGCGTAAAGGCACCTGTCACCTGGCCTTTATCAATTCCGGGATTGATCGGTCGACCGATATCCATCAGAAGATCGACGCGTAACACTTTTGTTTCACCGGTATACTCATCAATCTCAACTTCGCTGACGGCAGTGCCCATCGTATAATAATTGAAGGCCTTGCCTTTGCTCGTGTTCTTATCAAAATCCAGGCCGGGTGTTTGATAATGAGCATATTCCCCCAGCGAAATGCGCTCGAGATAGGCCTTTTTAACAAGCTCATTCCAGGACATCTTCGAGGAAGCTCCTTCCATGGCCTGTAATCGTTGTTTGATTTTTGTGGCGGCCTCGAGAACTGCAGCACCATTTAAATCCGCCCCCGAACTGGCGGCGGTGGGGGAAGTATTATGATTTTTCTCTGTGGAGGTAGGCATCACCCGTACCATGCTCACCGGAATTGCAAAAGTATGGGCGACAATTTGCGCCAATTTGGTATTGACCCCTTGGCCCATTTCAGTAGCGCCCGTTGAGACTTGAACGGTTCCATCAACATGGACATTCACCAGGGCATTGGCCTGATTTAAAAAACGGGCGGTGAAAGCGATGCCAAATTTAGTCGCCGTCATCGACAGACCACGAACTTTCCCT
>JAHFAA010000115.1 GCA_023250775.1 Bdellovibrionales bacterium | reverse complement strand
CGGTATCGATGATGATGACCTCAGCATTTTCTTTCAAGGCCTGGGTCACACCAGCGCGAGCAACATTGGCCGGTGTCATTGACAGGTCAGAATCATAACAAAAAACTTGAGCGGCGTTGGCCAGAACTTTTAGTTGTTCCTTCGCGGCAGGCCGGTAAGTATCAGCGGGCACCAACCACACTTTTTTATTTTTTCGTTCTTTCAAATAGAGGGCAAGCTTGCCGGAAAAGGTTGTTTTACCTTGACCGTTTAGGCCGACAACCAAAACCACCAAGGGCCTCTTCTCATCGAAGGCCAGCTCGGTATTTTCGGTGCCCATAATCTGCACCAATTCATCGTGAACGATTTTGATAAATTGCTCACCGGGATTGACTCCGCGGATGACTTTTTCACCCAAAGCTTTTTCTTTTACTTTGGCGATGAAATCTTTGACCACTTTAAAATTGACATCCGCCACGAGCAGGGCGTTTTTTACTTGCGAAAGAGTTTCCTCAATATTGGATTCAGTAATTTTTGATTTGCCGGCAATGCTTTTAAAGGCCTCGGAGAATTTTTCGTTAAGAAAATCAAACATGAAAACTCCAACTCAACAAAAATGTTGCTTTAAAATGGCCAAACACTCCAAGGGAGTATTGGCGAGAAAATCGGGATAATGTTCCATAAGAGTCTGCTTGTTGGCCCCTTGGCACCAGAGGGCGGCAACGGAACGGCAGCCAAAACTTTTGGCACCAAGAATATCCATGTGCGAGTCACCGATCACCACCACATCATTTTTGGGAATGTGGCCAACCATAGCGGTAATACCGGCTGGACTGGGTTTGATTTCGGTATCATCACCACACCGAACATCAGCAAAAGTCTCATGCAGACTAAGATTGCTCAGTATTTTTAAAGCGGAGGCACGATCGCGCGCAGTCCAAAGATAGAGGGCCGCTCCCATGGCGGATAATTCTGAGAGCGCTTCTCGGATGCCGGGAAAAAGAACGTAGTCGAATTCCATTTCCAGCGCTAATTCGCTCCATCTCAGGCAGAGGCGTCGACTTAAATCATGATCAGTGGGAAGGATATTAAAATTTTTTAACAGTTGGGGAAGATGGGGTGAATAGTGCTGTTTCAATTCATCAAAGAGAATCGGTCGGTCGAGTAATTCCGAAAGGACCGTCTGAACTCCAAGCAATACGGCCTGATAGGAATCCACTAGGGTGCCGTCAAAATCAAAGACAATGTGTTTTGTGCTGAGAGATTTCATTATGTCCTAAGTTAAGTAGCACAATTTATTGGCCCCTGGCGAGGGCCTATGCATAGCTTGTTTCTGTAATTATTACACCGTCTCTGCCGCAAAATGCCGGCCCCTCTTATAATGACCGTTATGAAAAAAATCATCCATTTATGCCTTCTTAGTCTTCTTCTTATTAATATCGGCCAGGCCAAAACACTGGTCATCTCAGATATCGATGACACCATGAAGATGACAAACAACATGAGTTCACTCGGTGTTATTGCCCATTTTTTAAAGAATGAACCCTTCCCTGTCATGCCGGTTTTGTATCAAGATTTAAAAGGACTCTTAGAGGCCAAGGGTGAGAGTGTGGATTTCTTCTACGTTTCCGGTGGATATCGCGCCATCTTTAATGGTGATAAATTTATAAAGAAAAATAATTTTCCTGCCGGAAAAATGTATTTACGCAATTTGAAATCACCGACCTCGACCTTTACTTACAAATATCTGACCATCACAAAAATTATTGAAGATCTTTCCTCGGAAGATCGGAAAAATCTGGTGATATATTTTTTTGGTGACAACGCCGCCTTTGACGCCGATGTCTACTGGCAGCTTACCCGTGAGTTGAAACTTAACTCACACATTTTTATTCGAGACGTGCAGACCAAGGCCACTTTTGCGCTGGAAGGTGAAACCCTGGCCCAGGCCAAGGGACTCAATTATTTTTTTACAGAAAGAGATTTGAAAAAAAGTGCGGTTGATCCTCTCTTAAGTGAAGTGACCAAGCAAAAAATTGAAACGCTGGAAAAAGAGAATAAATTATTGCCCGATTATACCGTTAAGACTCTGATCAAACGCATTTCCACCAAAAATAAGTGCATTAATCAAAGTGATCTGGCAGCAGTTTTTAAATGCCGCAAGCTGGCCAAGCAAAAGGCCAAGCAGTTAATTAACGAATATTTTTCTCACGACTGATCACTTTTCATCGCCGGCCGACGATCGCTCCTGCTCACGTCGGCATACCTTACTTCCTGTACATAAAAGGTACAAAAAATACAGCGGCACCGATGAGTCCGCAGCCCGTCCATTCAAACCAGGTCAAACGTTCACCTAACATCAGCACTCCAAAGAGAGCGGCGAAGGGCGATTCGAGTAAATACGCCAAGGCGGCAAGATGGGCGGCAACCTTTTTTTGACAATACACTTGCACCGCCAGGGCCAGGAAGCTGGGAAAAAATCCCAAAAATAAAAGTGAATATAAAGGCGAAGAAAAAAAGTGATCGGTCACATGCCAGAGGACATCGAGCTTGGGCATGTGGCCAGTCAGCAAGATGACAATGCCGGTGAAGATGCTGATGAAAAGACATTGCAGCCCATTTAACTCCATCGAATCGAGATGGGGATAGGTCGAGGCCACATGGGAGAGATAGAGGATTTGAAAGGAAAAAATAAAAGCGCCGAGCAAGGTTATAAGATCGCCTAAATTTATACCATCAACACGTCCTCCGCTCATGAAACACAACCCGAAGAGTGCGATGGTAAGGGCCACCCAAAAAATCATACTAATTTTCTTTTTAAAAAAGATCAGTTCAATCAGCGGGACAAAAACAATATAGAGAGACGTGATAAAACCACTCTTGCTGGCGGAAGTGTAAACTAAACCCAAGGCCTGCACATACATTCCCAAAAAAAGAAGAAGGGCCATCATCATCGCCCGTCTTATTTGTTGACCCGACATCGCCCAAGTTTTTCGTCGAGCAAAGACCGGCAGGGAGAAAATTGTGGCAACAGTAAAACGCAAAAAGGTAATTTCCAAAGGAGTAAAATTGGCGAAGAGCCGTTTGGTCTCGACAAAACCGAGCCCCCAAACCAAGGCGGTAAAAACTAAAAGCGTTGAATAGATCAGCATGAAAGTGCAATCATTTTTTAGAGTTCTATAAAAATCGGAAGCGTCATCTTGCTCTAATTTTTCTGAAGTGGAAACCGTCAAATACGAAGAAAGACAGTGCCCGATGAGGCAAAATGGCAACTTTTTGAGGCAGCGGGAGCGAACATCTCCCCTCTCTGATATGCCTTATATTTCAATATGTTAGCTTAAATCTTCCAGCTAACCCCACCCCCTCAACCTGGCCAATTTCTAAGAGAGTAAAATCTAAATAGAAGGTGGAAAAAGCCGATAAGGGTGCATATATATGAGAATTTTTATGACCCGCAAGATCTTAACAGTCGTGCTGTGCTGGTGCTTGGCCACCTTACAAATTATCACATTTAATCGTGCCTTTGCCGAGTCAGGAAGCGGTTCAAGCACCCGGGATTCGGATCGATGCGCCGGCGCCGGTAGCGGGGGCTGCGATCAATTTGCCGAAGATCTGAAGAACGCGCAAAACGATAACGGTTCCGGCCTAACCGAAGATCAGATGAATGAACGAAAGAAACGAATGGAGCAAGATGAACAATCTGGAACCTTAGTTGACTTAGGCAGTGGAGATGGATCAGGGGCCGGCGGTGGAGTGAGTAGCGCTTATCACACCGTGGAATTCGCAACTCTCCTGATCGCGATGGCCTCTGGATATGCCGGAACCTTCTTCTGCATTGGCTGTGTCAATCAACCTTCGGCCTGGATTTTTGGACTTGTTTCGATTGCCTACATCATCGCTGAAATTGTTCAGACGGCCACAACCAAAGACGCCGCCTCACGGCGCCTCACCATCATTACCAATGTTTCCAAAGAATCTGTCACGGCACAAACGGAAGCACTCAATCAGGCCATCGAACAAACCAAAACGGCCGCTGATCACGCCAATACTCGCTACATCGTCACAAGCGTCATGGCGGCCTTGTACATTGTCGCCGCGATTGTTGCCTTGGTTGAGGGCATTTTAAATAAATACCCGGGCTCGTGGAACGATCAATGTTCTGGCGCCAGTGCCTGGTGGTGGCCAGTGCCTGGTTCAAAAGAACAGAAACTCTCGCTCATCGAATCGATCATGCGCGATATTCAGAATATGAAAAAGGCCGCCCCGATATGGTCGGAAAACACCATGAAGATGCTTCTTCCGGCCTTAGGAATCCAAGATGCCCAGGCCGATGATACCTTGCTGGCGATTGGCATCGTGGGCGCTCTCAGTGGAATCTTCCTTCCGGTATTTGAAGCAGTGAAGGCCGCGCTTTCGGCGGGAAAATCCAGTGGTTTTGTTAGGGCCGCGGTCATGGCCGTGGTGGGTGGCTTTGTCATCGCTGCAGCGGTCATCATCAAAGAGAAAAAAGATCAGCTGGATGAGCGAGTAAAGAAATATAACGAGCTTTTGTCTAAACTTAAAGAAAGACTCAAAGCACCTGTGGTTGTCACGAGTGAGACGAAAGTTGATTCACTAGGGAAAGATGGATTCAAAGCACCTGAAAGTACCTCGATAGAAACGGAGAAGGTCGATCCTCTTAAAGGGAACTGCGCCACCGGTGATCAGAAAAAACCCATGGTGGTCGCCGATCTCGGATGCAAAAAAACCCCCATGGTTATTGAGGGGAATACCGATGTTCCCAACAATGATGTGGTGGAGTTGCCGGCAAGCGTCCTCAATGCTGCAAAAAATTCCAAAACCTTTGCCACGAATATGGCACAAGGAAAGGGGATTGGAGAATTACGTCAGTATGACCGCGGGTCCTACGCGAAATTTAACAAGATAAAATCTGATCTGGGCAAGAAGTTCCAAGATTTTTCCAAAAAATATGCCGACGAACCTGTCAGCTCCATCGAAGAGACAGAGCTTGGTATTCGTAAAAAGCTGTCGGCCAGCATGAAGGCCGAGATCCAAAAATATCCAGTGGCGCAGATCAATTCCATGATGGGTCAGGTGATGGGCCTCGACGCCCCAGAAGTCAAAGGCATCACTGATGTTATCGATAGTAAAAATGTAAAAAAACCCGTCACCGCCACCGGCGATTTTAAAAATATGGTGCCTAAAATCAAACTCGAAGATGAGGCCAAGGAGAATGCCGGGGGAGAAAATGCCGAAGAAGTCTCGAGTGTCGACGCCTTAAAGGGCCTCAAATATAAAGAGCAAGATATCAGCAATGACACGGGCGCCAGTCTCTTTCTCATCATTACAAATCGTTATCGAAAGACCGCCTATCCAGTATTTTTTGATAAAAACGAACCTGTGAAAGGAAACGGGCCATGAAAAAAATTAACCCGTACATCACACAGCTTTTGTGCATCTGCCTCTTAACCTGGTCCGTGGGATCATCGTGGAATGCTTATGGCCAGTCGGGATCGGGAACCGATGTACCGGGGATCGGCAGTGGGTCGGGAGATGTAGCATCCTTTCAAGACTGTAGTCAGGCCACAAACGATGATGAGCGCAATGCCTGTATTGATCACAACCAAGCTCTGACCGGGACGCTGGGAGGTTCGGGGGTAAGCGCGGGCAGTGGCCTGGACAGTGGCGGCGATATCAATGCCAATGTCACCCACCAAGAAATTGCCATGTCCGTTTTTGCCATTCTCGCCGCCCTTATGGCCACCCTCTATCTGGTCAAATGTGGAAACCAAATTTCCTCCTGGCTCTTTGCCATCGGGGCCTTGCTCTTAATTATTTTTGAAATCATTAACTGGGCGACTTTTACCAAAGGTTCCGAAACTAAACTTGAGGCGCTGACGAACGTCGATGCCGCTTTTCACTCGCAGCAGGTTGCCGCCATCGACGCTGCAAAACAACAAACTGAAGAGGCGCAACAGTGGGCCTCAAGACGTGCAACCTTCATGTGGATTGTTATGGGGATCTGGATTGGCGCCACCGCCTTCGCCATCATTGAGGCCATTTGGAAAATCACCACCTGGGGCACGTACGTCGATAACTGTATCGGTGCCACGGTATGGAATTCTTCGCCTGTTGAGCAGAAGAGTCTGTATGCTCAATTTTATCAACACGATGATCTGGGAATTTCGTTATTGAAGGATGAAACTATTCGCGTTCGAAACAGCAACGACAAATATCGCGCACAAGAAGTTGAGGACCGTATTTTTTCCAAGACCTCACAATCTCCTTCCCTCAAACAATATTATGAGCATCAACGTATTCAAGGCCTCTTGGCGGGACAACTCTTTTTTGCAGATGATGAAAAACTACAAGAAAAAGAAATGCAACAACAGGCCTCTTGGATGAAAGTGGCCATGAGGAAGACTCTCAACCAGTTCATCCCAGAAGCACAGGCCGATCAAACCGAACAGGCGCTGTGGGATGTTCTTCTGGTTGTTGGAGTGGCCCTGGCCTTTGTCGGTTTTTATTCGGGCTGGGAAAAAGTCAGCTTCGCCTCGGGATGGCCGCGCGCCGTCTTTCTGGCGATCATGGCCGTGATCATGGGCTGGGGTGCCGGAATTGCCCAAGGCAAAGCAAACAAACTAAAAGAAAGGGCCGAGGCGTATGAGACTCTCAAAGCAGCGATTGTTGATAAGCTGAGAGCGCCTGGAGCACCTCCACCCGCGACCACCGTGATCACCAGTCATAATGGAGGCATCGCCGCTCCCCCATCGACTTCCACAGAGACCGACACTGGCTCAGGCCTTGGGGGTTGCACCAAGGGAAGTCCCAATACCAAGGTCACGAGTGCTGACTGCGGATGTGCAACAACCAACACCTGCACCAAGGTTATTGAACCAACCAATATTATTCCAACCAATGTCAACTTGGAGGGTGTTGAAGGCCTGACCTCAATGCCCAAAGACCTCACCACATCAAGTAATAACTTGGCCCGCAACAAGGGTTTAACCTCCAGCGTGGTGAATGCGGGGTCTGTCGCCTTTGCTTCGAAAATGAAAAAAATGAGCGATAAATTAAAGGCGAAATACATTGATCTCTTACAGAAGAAAGGGGAACAAAATCCTCGCAGCTTTGAGGATATGCAAAAAGAATTTATGGCCAAGGTGAAAAAAGACATGAAGGTCATGGATGGCAAACTCACTCCGAGCGTCTTGGCGAGCCTTGGAGTACTCGGCGGTTCCGAGAACAAAGATGCCGACAAAATTGCCGCGAAGTTAAAAGAACTTGGTCTTGGGCAAGATAAATTGGCCAAAAGCAAAACAACCCTCCCCAATTTGACCATCGCTCCAACTACAAATAACAAACTTTTTGATGATGAGCCGGCCGCCGATGTTAACGACAGCACCAAATCGCAAAGTATGAGTTCAGGTGATCCCGTAAAGTCTGTTGCCACGGGTGATGAAGATATTTCAAAAAATGACGAAGTTTCAATCTTCGAGCAGATCTCCACACGTTATCGACGTTCAGCTTTCCCACGCTTTTTTGTAAAAATGAAACCAGAAAATATAGTGCCCTCAAGGCCCGAGGCCCCAGCGGCCCCGTAGCAAGGAAAACGTTATGAAGAGATTTAATGAAATCCTAACTCACGTCCTGTGCATCTGCCTTCTGAACTGGTCTTTTGCGACAGTTTGGAATACCGCCTACGCAGAGGGGTCAGGATCAGGCACAGATCTGGGCAGCGGAAGCCAACCAGCACCGGGTGATACGAGTAGCTTTCAAGACTGTACCGCAATGGAGCAGGACTCGCCCGAATACAATGCCTGTATCGCAAATTTAGGCGGCTCTGGGGTCGATGCGGGGAGTGGAATTACAGATGCCGGGGATATTAACAGCACGGCCACGCACCAAGAAATTCTTATGTCTATTTTTGCCTTAGTCATCGCCCTATCTGCCATCTTCTTTATCTGTCCCAACAACGTCTCCGGCGTTCTCTTTGCACTGGGTGGACTCTTGCTCATTATTGCTGAAGTTGTGAACTGGGCCACTTTCACTCAGGCCTCAGAGCAATCGCTGAAGGCGGTAACGAATGTCTCAGAAACGGATGTGAACACTCAAGTCGCAGCGATTGATGCTGCAAAAAAACAGACTCATGATGCCTACGTATGGGCCGACCGTCGCGCCCAATTTATGATGTGGGTCATGATCATTTGGATCGTCGCCCTGGTTGTGGCCATTGTGGAAGGTTTCCTCAAGGTGGCCACCTGGGGTAGTTACCTTGATTCCTGTGTCGGTGGCACGGCCTTCTTGAATGCCCCCCCCAAGAGCAAGGGGCTCTATGCCGAATTATACAAACCAAATGAAGACGATTTGAGGGCCTTTAATCGCGAAGATATTGAGCATGAAAATGTGGATCAGCTCTTTACTCAAGAAGAGCTTGATTCAGTCTTCACTGGTAGCTCTTTTCAATCCCCTTCTGTTGTAGATTACCAGGCCCATTATCAAGTTCAAAATGCCATCGCAGGTGGACTGTTTTTTGAGAAAACCACTCCTGACTCACCAGAATCGATCGCCAAAACAAAATCCATGATGAGCAAATTTATGGAGCAGATTTTTCCAACGGCACAGGCCGGTCATGGGGAACAGATCATCTGGGATATTTTGCTGGCCGCCGCTGTCACCATAGGACTCATTGCCTTTTTTAAAGGCTGGGCGAATGCCGCCACTGCCAATGGCTGGGTCAGAGCGGTCTTTATCGGAGTCATGGCCGGCATTATGGGATGGGGTTTTTCAATTGCCCAGCGTAAGGCCAGTGATTTACAAAAAAGAGAAGCGGCCTATGAGCAGCTTAGGGCCCTCGTCCATAAAAAAATGGCAGGACCTGATGTGGCCCCGCCAGGCACAACCGTTACCACTCACTCCGGAGATGGCACGACGGCACCAACCTCAACCTCGACTGAATCTGATCCAGGAACAGGGCTTGGTGGTTGTGTCTCGGGAACTCCATCGCAAGGTAGCAGCGGAGGACTAAGCAATAATGATTGCAGTTGTGCCTCCACCAATAGCTGTACAACCGTGAACACTCCCAATCCGCAGCCGATCAAGGGGATCGACTTTCCCGGATTCGAAGGACTCTCTACCACTCCTCAAACAGTCGCCGATGCCAACAACGGTTTAAGCCGCAATAAGGGAGTGGGCTCCAGATTCACCAGTACCTTCACACCGGCCTTGGCGGCAAAAATGAAAAAGGCCGCCGAGAAGCTAAAAGAAAAATATCTGGATATGCTCAGGAAAAAGGGAGAGAAGAATCCTCGCAGCTTTGATGATTTGACCAAGGAATTTAAGGCCAAGGTACAAAGAGATATGAAGGCGATGGAGGCAAAAATGACTCCCAGTCTGCTGGCCTCACTCGGTCCTCTGTCAGGAGGATCTACCGGAGAATCTGATAAGATGAAGGACAAATTAAAAGAAATGGGCCTCGATCAGCTGGCAAAATCCAAAGGTGTGAATTTGCCGTCACTCGCGGCACCAACCACCGCGGGAAAATTATTCGACGATGATGAGGCCGGCTCCGGTGCCGATGCTGCCACCAAGGTGGAAAATTTAAATACCGCTGATGCCTTGAGCGGATATGAAACCGCTGAACAGGATATCTCGAAAGATTCTGGTGTTTCCATCTTTGAACAAATTTCGTCACGCTATCGCCGTTCGGCCTTCCCAATCTTCTTTTTAAAGAAGAAAGATGCAGCCGCAGCAGAAACTAAAGTGGATGAGAAAAAACCGGCAGCGCCAGTGGCAGCACCGGCGCATCCTTGAGAGAGTGATTATTTCTTTTTACGTTTGGCGATGAAGAGACCAACTAAGAGGGCCAGACCAATGCCTCCATAGAGCATCATGTCTCCCGTCGCCAAACCTCCGCCACCGGCCTTCTTCTTCTGGGCATTGATGTCGGCATTTTGGTTTTGATCAGGAATGAAGGTACTGTCGTCCAGTAAGTTTTCATCTTTCTTCTTAAGCGCCATATCGCCACTTGCGGCCTTCTGACGGAAGACGCGCA
>JAHFAA010000114.1 GCA_023250775.1 Bdellovibrionales bacterium | reverse complement strand
TCCGTCCACCAATTTTTTGGTCGATGCGTTTAAAATCCACTCCGTCTTCGACTAATTTGTTGAAACCAAAAAAGTATGGAAAGAGAATGCGATTGACCAAAAAGCCCGCGCAGTCACTGACCACGATGGGCGTTTTGCCCATTTGCAAAGCGTATTGAACGGTTCGAGCAATGGTTTCGTCACTGGTTTTAGCACCGCGAATGACCTCAACGAGTGGCATCTTGTGGACCGGATTGAAAAAGTGCATGCCACAAAAATCTTGCGGGCGTTTCAAGACACTCGCCAATTCCGTGATGGAAATAGTGGAGGTGTTTGAAGTGAGCACGGTGCCTGGTTTTACCTTACCTTCGAGCTCGGCCAAAACACTTTTTTTAACTTTAATATTTTCCACCACCGCTTCAACAATCAGATCAGTCTGCTCAATAACCCCGTAGCTCAAGGTGGGAGTGATGCTGGCCACAACCTTGGCCATCTGGTTGTTGTCAATGGATTTTCTTTCCACCAGTTTGCCTAAAAGTTTAACCGCTTCACCCATGCCAAGTTCCAGCGCCTCAGGCCTGATGTCTTTCATGATAATGGGCGTGCCTTTTGAGGCCGATTGATAGGCAATCCCGCCGCCCATAATTCCGGCACCGATAACACCGGCATGTTTCACTTTAGGGGCGGACTTCGTTATCTTCTTGCTTGTTTTCTTTAAATATTGATCACCCAAAAACACCGTCACCAGCGCCTCGGCGGCAGGAGTCTTGGTGAGCTTCACAAAATTGGCTGTTTCAATTTTGAGTGCTTCATCGCGATTTAAGGTCGAGCCTTTTTGCATGGTAACAATGGCCATCACAGGCGCAGGATAATTGGGGCCGGCAACTCCGGCGACAAAACCTTTGGCGGTTTCGAAGGCCATGGTGGATTCCACTTGATTGAGTTTGAGTGGCGCTTTCTTTTGCGCCCGTTTCTTTTTCCAATCGAGTTCGCCAGCGATGGCGCGTTTTAACAGAGTAGTGGCACTGGAAATTAACTTGTCATTTTTGACCACGCCATCAACCACGCCAATTTTGAGGCCATCAATTCCTTTGTATTGTTTTCCTGACGTAATCCACTCAATTGCATGATCAGCGCCGGCAACTCTTGCGAGACGAACTGTTCCGCCCCAACCAGGCATAATTCCCAATTGTGTTTCAGGTAGACCGATCCTGGCAGTTTCACTGACTACGCGATAGTCCGCAGTCAAAGAAATTTCAAAACCACCGCCCAAGGCAAAACCGGTAATCGCCACCACACTTGGGTAAGGCAGATCTTCATACTCACAAAAAATTTTATTAATTCCTTCCAACCATCCGATTAACTCGGCTTCGGGGCGCTTGAAGTGAGACATAAACTCGGTGACATCGGCACCGAAGATAAAATTGTCAAGGCCTGAGCTCATGAGCAAACCTTTGACCCCTGTCTCCTTTTTAAGGGCCACCAAGCATTCTCCCAGTTCCTTTAACGTGGAAGCATTAAAGACATTGGTTCCTGTGGCCTCGTTATTAAATCGTAACTGCGCAATACCTTCCTTATCGACCAGGCATTGAATGGATGTCCCCTTATAAGTCATAATTTCTCCCCGTGTTTGTGAAAATAAAAAATCGAAATGAAAATTGCCCTGAGGATACCCAAAAAAATGATCCTACGCACGGCATTTTTACTTCTGTAATGAAACTATCAGATACTATGAATCATTTTTGAGGAATGATTTATGACAGTTTTTTCCAAAGCGCAGATTAAAAAATTGCCCAAGGCCGAATTGCATTTGCATATCGAGGGCACACTCGAACCAGAACTCATGCTCAAATTGGCCAAGCGCAATGATCGCCCCCTTCGATTCAAAAATTTGCAGGAAATCCAGGCCGCCTATCAGTTTCATAATCTGCAAAGTTTTTTAGATATCTACTATGAGGGGGCCAACGTTCTCATCCATGAGGAAGATTTTTTTGATCTCACGTGGGCCTACCTCCTGCGCTGCAAAGAAGATCACGTCGTGCATACCGAAATCTTTTTTGATCCTCAAACTCACACCGACCGAGGAGTCACCTTTTCGGTGGTCATCCATGGCATTCGGCGAGCGCTGGAAAAAGGAAAAAGTGAACTCGGCATCAGCTCTCACCTCATCATGTGTTTTTTACGACACTTGAGCGAGGCCCAGGCCATGAACACTTTAGAAGAGGCCCTGCCTTTTAAAGACTGGATTCTGGGAGTGGGCCTCGACAGCTCTGAAGTCGGTCACCCGCCTTCCAAATTTGCCCGAGTCTTTGAGACGGCCAAACAATATGGTTTTTTTATTGTGGCCCATGCCGGCGAGGAGGGCCCTCCCGAATATATCTGGCAGGCCTTGGATCTCCTGTCTGTGAAACGCATCGACCACGGTGTTCGCTGCTTGGAAGACCTCAGGCTTGTTGATCGCTTGAGAGAGGAACAGATTCCACTGACCGTCTGTCCTCTCTCGAATATCAAACTTAAAGTTTTTCAAAATATGTCCCAGCACAACCTCAAACATTTATTAAATGCCGGGCTCCTGGCGATGATCAACTCAGATGATCCGGCCTACTTTGGTGGATATTTGGGAGAGAACTATTATCAATGCGCGCATGCTCTGCAGCTGTCCTGGCAGGAACTCAAAACCCTCGCCAGCAATTCGTTCATAGCAAGTCGCATGCAAGAACATGAGAAAAATAGTTACCTCGCAATGATCTCACAAATTGTTCTTTGAAAAGATAGACAAGACATTAACGTGTAAGAAAGTTTTATGATTTAATTCAGGAAAAAAATCCCGTTCGCCCCCATACTAAATGCTTGAAGTTTTATCTCTATTCGCCAAGGAAGGTTTTATGAGAATATTGCTCCTCTTAGTGATTCCCTTATCATTTTCCGTTTTTTCCAATGACAAAATTGTCAACGTGCCAGAGTTGCAAAAGGTTTTGCAAACTTCTCACGCCAAATGGATTGCGGGTGAAAACCACCTGACCAAGCTTTCTCGCGCTGAGGTTGTGCGCATGCTGGGCTCGAAGGAACGACCGAGCCGCGCCCTCAACTATTCTGATGCTTATGCCAAAGGTTATTCTTACGAGAGCGTGGATTGGCGCAATCAAAACGGCATCAACTGGCTGGGTGATGTGATGAATCAGGGCAATTGTGGTTCATGCGTGGCCTTTGCCACAGTCGCCACCATCGAAGCAACCGCCTCGATCTCTTCAGGATTACCTTGGCTCAAACCCAATCTTTCTCCCGAAGCGCTTTTTGCCTGCGGCGGTGGTTCCTGTGAAAGCGGCTGGTATCCCTCTTCCGCTGCTTCTTACGTCAAACGTTCCGGTCTGATCGATAGCGCCTGCGCTCCCTATACCATGGGTTCGACGGCGGAAGATGTTTCGTGCAAACAATTTTGCCCTGATCAAGCGGGCCGCGTTTTCAAAGTTTCTAAAAGTTTCAGTCCTGCAGGTGGCTTCGGCAATTCAGTCGCCGCTGTCAAAGAGGCGCTTAAGAAAGGCCCACTCATGACCACCATGACGGTCTATGCCGATTTTATCAGTTACAAAAGTGGAATTTACAAATCAGTTTCGCGTGAGGCCTTGGGTGGCCATGCCCTGAGCTTGGTCGGTTACAACGACAGCGAACGCTACTGGATCGTGCGCAACTCATGGGGGGGAGATTGGGGTGAGCACGGCTATGTTCGCATTTCTTGGGATGATAAATCGGGCATCGGGTCACAAACGATTGGCTTTGAAATGCCAACTCAAGCGAATTATGTTGCTGTCGTTTCTCCCAAAAATAACGATTATGTCTCCGGCATGATGGACATCAAAGCGCAGTTTGGAAAAGACGACAATTTCCAAGTCAACATTCGCAAACCCGGTACAAACTTTGTCGCTTCTCTTCCCTGTCAAAAGTCAGAGCAAACCAATTGTATCGCCTCTTTTGACACGGCCTCCATGGCCGAAGGCCGATACGAAATTTTTGTTAACTCAGAATCGAACGCTCAGTTAAAATCCTTGGTAAAATCTTTTGTCGTGATCAATAGTGAGCCAAGCATGAGCGTCAGCTTTAGTCCCGTTGATTTTTCTATGGATCAACCAATGAAGGAGCGAGTTGAATTCACGGTTAAAACGCAATCAGCTCCCGTGGCCATTCAGTCCTTGGAATTTTTAGTGGTTGATAGCACACAAAAAGTGGTCGACAGGAAATTGTATGATGTCGTTCTGCCTGCCATGAAATTGGGTTATCGGACAAATTCTCTCCCCAATGGCGAGTATGATATTTTCTTTCGCGCCTCTATTCCTTCTGAAGGAAAAGTCTATACTGCCGAGTCGACTCATCAACACGTAACTTTTCAAAACTAGCCTATGGACAAGCAGCTCTTTCCAGAAATTCATCCCGAGCAATCGGTTGAACTCTTAAAAGAGCTGCATATTCTCACTCGCGATGGAAAAATGAATCAGGATTCCAGGCGCAAGTTAAAGCAGGTCTATCACCTGTTCAACTTCATCAAACCGATTTTAGAAGAAGTCTATCAAGAGGCCTTGAAAGGGAAAAAAGATTTTTCCCTTGTTGATCACGGCGCCGGCAAGTCTTATCTCGGTTTTATTCTTTACGATCTCTTTATCAAGCAAAAAGATTTCGGCCATGTGGTCGGCATCGAAACTCGCAAAGAGTTGGTGATGAAGTCCATGACCCTAGCGCAGAAGCTTAACTTCACTCGCATGAAATTTTATCATCTGACGGTGGAAGAATCCATGACGTCACCGAACCTTCCCGCCGAAGTGGAAATTGTGACGGCCCTGCATGCTTGTGACACCGCCACGGATGATGCCATTAAATTTGGCATTTTGAGAAAGGCCAAAAATCTTGTGCTCATCCCCTGCTGCCAGGCGGAGGTGGCCTCCGTGCTGAAACAAAATAAAGAGAAATCTCTGGCCACGCTGCCTTTGACCGAGTTGTGGAGACATCCACTCCATACCCGCGAATTTGGAAGTCACCTAACCAATGTCCTGCGCTGTCTTCAATTAGAGGCCTTTGGGTATCAAGTTACCGTGACTGAATTGACCGGACTTGAGCATTCCATGAAAAATGAACTAATTTTGGCCAGACTAAAAAATGGCCCGAGCAAAAAAAGCGGAGAGAAACTGAAGCGAATCTTATCCGACCTAAATTTAACGGACCTGTCTGATCGATTTTTCGTCCCTTGAAATGGGAAAGTGCGCAAAAACAAGAATGCAATAGATGAATTGAAAGGCCTGTGCTAGTCTTAGCAAAGTTAAACAATCATCAAATTTAGGAATAACTTCTTATGAAATTAGGGCAACTTTTATTCAGTTTGATTCTGCTGATCGTTTCCTCTGGCGCACACGCGGGCACGACCTTTGTCTACTGCTCTGAGGGTAGCCCCACCTCATTTAATCCTCAGATTACGACTGATGGAACCTCCAACAATGCTTCGGGACACCCTATCTATAATCGTTTGGTGGAATTCAAATACGGAACGACTGAAATTGTTCCGGCCCTGGCGGAAAGTTGGACCGTTAGCCCTGATGGAAAAACCTATACCTTCAAACTGCGCCATGGAGTTAAATTTGGCACAACGAAATACTTCACCCCCACGCGCGAATTTAACGCCGATGATGTGCTTTTCTCAGTCGAGCGACAAAAAGACCCTTCAAACGCTTATCACTCCGTGGGTGGGGGCAATTATGAATACTTTAAGGCCATGGAAGTCGATAGCCTCATCAATACAGTCAAAAAGATCGACAGCTATACTGTGGAGTTTAAGCTCAACAAGCCAGAATCTCCTTTCATTGCCAACCTCGCCATGAGTTTTATGAGTATTTTGTCCAAGGAATACGCCGACAAATTGCTCAAAGAAAATAAAAAAGAAGACATCGATAATTTTCCCGTCGGAACAGGGCCTTTCATCTTTCGCTCTTACGAAAAAGATACCATGGTGCGCTTTGAGGCCAACCCCACTTACTGGCAAGGGGCGCCCAAAATTGACAAGCTGGTTTTCGCCATTACCCCTGACGCCAACGTTCGCTATCAAAAATTAAAAACTGGCGAATGCCATCTGATTATTGAGCCAGCACCTGCTGACATTAATTCCATGAGAAAAGATAGCAACCTAAAAGTCATGGAATCTGCGGGACTGAACGTTGGCTACTTGGCGTTCAACGTGAAGAAAAAACCTTATGACAATCTGGATGTCCGTCGCGCCATCTATCACGCTTTAAATCGCGCCAGTTACATCAATGCCATCTATATGGGTAACGCCATGATCGCCAAAAATCCTCTGCCCCCCACCATCTGGGGATACAACGACAAGGCGGTGGATTATGACTTCAACATTGAAAAGGCCAAGGCCCTCTTGGCAAAGGCCGGTTTCCCAAACGGTTTCGACGCCGAAATTTGGACCCTTCCTGTCACTCGCCCTTACAACCCCAACGGAAAAAAGATGGGGGAAATGATGCAAGCTGATTTGGCCAAAGTTGGTATCAAGGTAAAGTTGATCACTTATGATTGGCCCACATACTTGGCCAAGAGTCGTAATGGCGAACACCAGATGATTCAGCTAGGCTGGACCGGGGACAATGGCGACCCTGACAATTTTTTGAACGTCCTTCTCGGATGCAGTGGTATGACCGCCGGTTCGAACGTGGCGCAATGGTGCCAGAAAGATTTTAATCAGAAGATCGTCAAGGCCAAAACAATTTCTGATCAGGCGGCACGAACCAAGCTTTACATTCAGGCACAGGAAATTTTCCATGATCGAACTCCATGGGTCCCGGTGGCCCACGCCATGATTTACAGGGCCATGTCGAACAAGGTTCAAGGCTACAAAATCGACCCACTTGGTGGAGATATTTTCCGCGAAGTTTATCTCCAGTAAGACCTCCTTATGTTGAAGGCCGTACTTAAAAAAATTCTCAATCTCATCCCGACGCTGTTGGGGGTTTCCGTATTGGCATTTTTACTTATCCGGTTGGTGCCGGGAGATCCCATCATGCTTCTCTTGGGTGAACGGGGCGCCGATCCTCAGATGTACGCCGAAATGAAGCGCACCATGGGATTGGATCGAAGCTTGCTGCACCAATATTTTACTTTTTTAAGCAACGTTTTAAGAGGTGACTTCGGTTACTCCATTGTTTCAAAACGTCCGGTGCTGACAGAGTTTTTAGATCGCTTTCCCGCCACGCTGGAACTGGGAATTATGGCCATGACCTTTGCCATTACGCTGGGAATCCCGTTCGGCATTATCGCGGCGGTTAAACGCAATACCATTTTTGATTACAGCCTCATGGGTGCGGGCCTAGTTGGATATTCCATGCCCATCTTTTGGTGGGGCCTCATGCTCATTATTGTTTTTTCTGTGAAATTGGGTTGGACGCCCGTCAGTGGTCGCATTGATGTGCTTTATGAAATTGAGAGACACACCGGACTTCTCCTCATTGATTCCTGGATGTCCCCCGATGGTGGATTCGCCGCTTTTAAAAGTGCGCTCTCACATCTGATCTTGCCAGCGCTCGCCATGGGTACCATTCCTCTCGCCGTGGTGGCGAGAATGACTCGTTCAAGCATGCTGGAAGTTTTAGGTGAAGATTATATCAGAACCGCCAGGGCCAAGGGCCTCCCTTATGTGCGCGTGGTGATTGTCCACGCCTTACGAAATGCCATGGTTCCAATCATCACAATTTTAGGTTTGCTCTTTGGCAGCATTATCACCGGCGCTATTTTAACTGAGATGATTTTTTCCTGGCCGGGCATCGGCAAGTGGATTGTTTTTAGCATCAACGCCCGCGACTATCCCGTAATTCAAGGTGGAGTGGTGATGATTGCAAGCTTGGTTATCTTAACTAATACCATTGTTGATGTGCTCTACTTATGGGCCAATCCACGGATGCGCCAATAATGGAAACTAATCAGCAAAAAGAACTTTCCCCTTTTAGAGAATTTTGGCACAGCTTTGCCCAAAACCGCGGCGCTGTTATTGGGTTGGCGGTTCTCACTTTTTTTATCGCCATCGGCATTTTCTCACCTCTGCTCGCTCCTTATAGTCCATCACAATTATTCGAAGGCACCTATCGTCTCCCACCCGCTTTCACCTCTGGCGGCAATATCAAATTTTTCCTGGGCACCGACGACGTTGGACGCGATATCCTTTCACGCTTAATTTACGGCACCTCACTCTCACTGGGTGTTGGTCTCATGGTGGTGGTTGTCAGCTTGATCAGTGGCACCATCTTAGGATTGCTGGCGGGCTATTTTGAAAAACATGTTGATAGCACCATTATGCGTTTAACCGATATTATCATGGCCCTTCCCTCAACTCTGCTCGCCATTGTGGTCGCGGCCATCTTGGGCCCGGGCCTGGTCAATGCCGTTTGGGCGGTCAGTATTGTCGCCATCCCCAATTACATTCGACTGGTACGCGCCTTGGTCATGGCGGAGAAAAAACGCGCTTACGTCACCGCCGCTCACGCTTATGGAGCAGGTCATATCCGCATTATGCTAAGTGAGATTCTCCCCAATTGCACGGCACCCATTATTGTTCAGGCCACTTTGGGTTTGAGTGAGGGAATTTTAAATGCCGCGGCCTTGGGCTTTTTAGGTCTTGGCGCTCAACCACCAACTCCTGAATGGGGAACGATGCTGGCCGACGCTCGACCGTTTATGGAAAGTTCGCCTTGGATGGTGACCTTTCCGGGACTATCTATTTTATTGGTGGTTTTGGCGCTCAACTTAGTCGGCGATGGTCTGCGAGATGCGCTGGACCCGAGGTTAAAGAAATAAACATGTTGTTAGACGTCCAAAATCTCACAATTACTTTCGACACAAAATATGGCCCGCTAACGGCCGTGCGTGATTTGAGTTTTTCTCTTAAGATGGGCGAAACGTTGGGTGTGGTGGGTGAATCTGGCTGCGGAAAATCCATCACCAATCTGGCGATCATGGGACTTCTCCCCACTCAAGCAAAAATTTCTGCCACCCGTTTGGCCTTTGAAGGCAACGATCTCGTCAGCATGAGTGAGCGTCAGTGGCAACGATTGCGTGGAAAAGACATTGCCATGATTTTTCAAGATCCCATGTCGGCCCTCAATCCCTGCTACACAGTCGGCCACCAGCTGGTGGAAACACTTTTAGTCCACCGAGATTTTTCTAAAAAAGAGGCATGGTCAGAGTCCTTAAATTTGATGGAGCAGGTTGGAATTCCCGCGCCCAGCGAGCGACTTAAGGCCTACCCTCACGAACTATCAGGCGGCATGGCGCAACGGGTGATGATCGCCATGGCGATTAGCTCTAACCCCAAGCTGCTGATCGCCGATGAGCCCACCACTGCTCTGGATGTCACCATTCAAGACCAAATTCTGCGACTCTTAAAAGATCTCCAGGAAAAGCGCCAAATGTCTTTGATGTTGGTCACCCACGATCTGGGAGTGGTGGCACAAAATACTGATCGCATTCAAGTCATGTATGCCGGTGAAGTAGTCGAGTCCGGTCTCACTCAAGAGGTCATTCATCATCCCACTCATCCTTATACCTCCGGTCTTTTAGCGGGGCATCCCACTGCGGAAGTGAGTACCAAAGGAAAAGCGCGCTTGCCTTCCATTCCAGGCATGGTGCCTGATCTGCGCCATCGTCCTCAAGGTTGTCAGTTCCATCCTCGCTGCAGCTATGCTCAAGATAAATGCCGGCGGGAAATGCCTAGCGATGCTGGGCCCACGCGCTGTTTTTATCCACTTTCAAACGGAAGGCCGGCGTAAATTATGCTGAAAGTTCAAGATCTAAAAAAATATTATCTCGTAAAAAAATGGCCGGCCGAGGCCAAGACCATTCGCGCCTTGGATGGCGTTTCTTTTTTGCTGAATAAAGGCAAGACGCTCGGGGTGGTGGGCGAATCTGGTTGCGGTAAAAGCACTCTCGCCAAAACGCTTCTCCATCTTGAGACCCCCAGCAGCGGAGAAATTCTGTGGGACGGTCAAACTATTCCCGACATGGGCGAAAAAAATTATCGCAAAAAAAT
>JAHFAA010000113.1:9699-10115 GCA_023250775.1 Bdellovibrionales bacterium | reverse complement strand
AACCAGAGTGAATTCACTGGCGCAAGATTTCAGACTGAAGCTTGAAGATGTTGGCGATCTTCTTCATTCAATGAAAAATCAGAAGGAATAATTTATGGCGGTGGGAAATAGAAGTCCGGACAGTGACGAAATTGTCGCCGATATTAACATGACTCCTCTTATCGATGTTATGTTGGTTCTCCTCATCATCTTCATGGTGACCTCTTCCGCGGCGATTGAGTCAGGCCTGGATATCAATCTGCCAGAATCAAGTTCTGCCACCACCAAGGATAAAATCAATCTGGTTGTTTCTTTCAATCAGCTTGGACAAATTTCTGTCGGTGGTAAGATTGTCGATAGAGTCGGATTGAAAGACAGTATCACCCAGGCCTTAGCGGAATTAAAAACAGACCTTGTTGTGCTTGAAGGTGATGGTG
>JAHFAA010000113.1:0-9689 GCA_023250775.1 Bdellovibrionales bacterium | reverse complement strand
AGAAATTTCAATCGCCGCCAGACCAAAATCTAAAGAATAGATCAGTTATCGGGATTTACCTTCCGTCCGGCATCGTGGAGTGAAGACTTGCGAAAGGTAAATTCAACTTTGCGATCAAGATCGGCATGTCCTTGTGAACGCGAGTCCCCATAAGAAACGATGGTTGTGCGTTCCGCGGGAACTCCTCTGCTGATCAACAAGTTGGCGATGTCGATGGCGCGTTTGGAAGAAAGCTGTGCTGCAGAGAGTTTGCCATCGAGTGATTTTTCGGCCTTTGCCGCATAACCAGAAATAACCAGATGGTAATTTTCATCTTTCATCATTTCGATAATTTTCTCAAAAGTTGGAAAATGAATCCGTTCAATTTCGTCTGATCCTTGTTTGAAACTAATTCTGTCAGTCACTCTTATCTCGGCCGTCTCATCAATTTCATAAACCTCCGCTGTGTCACTCAGTTCATGCTCTTTTAAGTCCTTCAGCATGTGATGGGAGAGATCACCGGCGGGACGGTTAATTTCCATCTTATCCAAGAGGCCTTCGCCACCTGCAAACTCGATGGGAAAAGGTTTCGGAGGACTGTCGCCTTCGAGAATCGTAAAGGCATTATCAAAAGAACGACCAAGAATCGAAACCATGCCGGGGCCGCCACCCAAGGCATTTTTCATTGAGCCCAGGGCCGCTTCCGCCTTTTTCTTATCTTGACTGGAAAAGGTGAGGAGCAGGATGAAAAAGCACAAGAGCAGGGTGATCATATCGGCATAGGTGATGTACCAGAGAGGGGCACCGAGGGCGAGTTTGGGGCAAGGCTTGGAGTGTTCTTCTCCGCCTCCTTCCTCTTCGTGACTTTTTTCTCTCTCTGCCATAGGACTTAGGCCTTCTTCGCGCTCGAGCCCTTATCGCCTTCATCCGCATCAATTTTTCGTGCCGAAGGAGGTAGGAAGGCATTGAGCTTTTCCACAATGAGTCGAGGATTTTCTCCGGACACAATTCCGATCGTTCCGGCGATAACGATATTCATATTCAAAGCTTCTTCTTTGGAGCGGATTTTTAATTTATTGGTCATGGGCAACATGATGAGGTTGGCAATAAACGCACCATAGGTGGTGGTCAGCAGAGCGGTTGCCATTGATGGGCCGATATTTGACGGATCCTCAAGGTGAGAGAGCATCAAAACCAGACCCAAAAGCGTTCCAAGCATTCCGAAACCTGGCGCATCGGCGGCCATGTTTTCAGTCATATCTGAACCTCTGACATGTCGTTCCTGCATGGCCTCGACTTCCCAACCCAAAATCGTCTGGATGACAGCAGGGGGCCGGTTATCAGCGGCAAGGGTCATGGCCTTTTTCATAAAGGGATCGGTGATTTGTATTTTTTCCAAAGCGAAGACGGATTCTCTTCGGGCCACCTCGGCGAGCTTTTTGATCTCCTCAATAACGACATCGGGTGCCGGCGTCGAGAAAAAGAATACTTTGCCAACGAGAGCGGGAAGACGAAGAACATCTTTGAGTGGCCACTTAATAAAACAGGCGGCCGTAACCCCGCCAAAAACGATGGCAATTGCGGGCATATAGAAGAATTGTGACAGTGAACCTTCGGAGAGGACGAATCCAATAATACAGACGAATCCGAGAACGTAACCTATCACCGACGCAATATCCATAATCAATCCCTCCTTGGATTCGGCAAAGGATAAATTTCTCCTTTATGTGATTATAACCTTAAATTTGCTGTGATATAATTATTTTATGAAAGTTAGCTTTAATCGCAAAAATCCCGTCTTATTAAGTTCGCTGGTTTTGTTTGCTTTTCTTATGGTCTACCTTGCCAATGCTCCTCGGGACAGAGGACATCACTATACTTGTTTTGTCATTCAAGATGCCCTTGAGAAGCAAATGCCTTCGAATTGGACGATTAAATGCGATAAAAATGATTTGAACGTGACCATCGATTCTCACGTTATGATCAAAACCGACGCCGATTTACAGAAGACCCTCTACTCAGATTTGGCGCGTGATCTGAAATTCATCGCCAAATTTTCTCCCAATGATGTTCTCGATAGTATCAACTTGGTAATTGTTTTAACCAAGCACTCAAAGATGGATATTCTCGCGGTGGCGAAAGGTCAAACCATGCAAGAGTTGGGGAGACTTGAGAAACAAGACGACATTGATCAGCTATTTCAGCGCGAGATAAAAGTCAAAGAGCACATGAAATAACCATCCTAGATTTTCGTTCTCTTTTAAAATTTTAACTTGAAGTCCAACACCTCTTCATATAAAAGTTAAACGAACGTTTGACACAATTTTTACACTGCTTTTTTTCCCGAGGTAATAAATGGAAATTACAGGGTTATCTTGGTTTTTTTCACTCCTCATTGTCCTCATGGGCGTGTGGAATCTGAGCGCTCAAGCCTATACCTTTGAAGATTATTTGAAGGAAGTCCAACGCAAAAACAGCGGTCTTCAGGCGGCGAGCAAATCAATCAAAGGCACGACCCTTCGGATGAACGAGGCCCATCTCTACGACCGGCCCAGCTTCTTTTTCAACAGTCAGTATTTGGATGATCAACGTCCCACTGCAGTGCCGGCCTTTCAGGGAACAGAAACGGTGCTGGCCACCTATCAGGCGGGGGTCACGCAACAGTTTATCTTTGGAACCAAAGCGACACTTTCGTATAACATCGCCCACACCGCGATTAATGGGGCGAGTCCTGCCTTGGTCCCCCAGACCAGTTTTTATGACATGTCTCCTAAACTTGAGGTGAGCATGAGTTTATGGAAAAACTGGTGGGGGCGTGAAATTAGGGCGGGGGAAGATCTTACTCAAGGCCAGGCCGAGCTGGTGCAAAATTCAGAAAAATTTCGTTACAAGCAACTGCTCATGATGGCCGAGCTAAATTATTGGAGACTGGCCTTGGCGCAACAAACGGTAAAAGTGCAGGCCGAAAGTCTTGATCGCTCTACTAAGATTAGGGATTGGAACTATGCCCGTTTTCACAAAGGCCTAGCGGATGAATCGGATTATCTCCAATCTAGTTCGGCCTTGACGGCGCGTGAACTTGATTATCAAACCGCCCTTATGGAGGAGCGGAGTGCCGCCCGTGCCTTTAATACGTTAAGAGAAATTGATGCGGAAGTCGTGCATGAAGAGCTGAGCGGGCCTGATAATCGCGATCTTCGCTCTTTGGCGATTCCCGTAAGAGCGGGCAATCGCGAAGATGTCGAAGCTGCCTTGGCGCAAAAAAAGATTGCTCAGGCCCAGGCCGCGCTAGGAGAAGAAAAAAATAAACCAACATTGGAAGTCTATGGGTCGTACTCCTTAAATGGCCGCGATAATACTTCTGACCCTGCCATGAATCAGTCGCTGTCCAAGGATCATCCCGCCGGTATTCTGGGAGTGCGCTTCAATACCCCTCTGGATCTTGGAAATACCATCGACAACAAAAATGGATACGCTCAAGAAAAAATCGCCGCACGTTTAAATTATGAACGCAAACTCTATGAGCAGGAAAGAGAATGGAAGGATCTCGTGAATCGTTTCAAAGATTATCAAGATCGACTTCTCCTGGTGCAAAAAATGGAAGATGCGCAAAAAGAAAAATTTTTGAAAGAAAAAATCCGCTTGAACCGCGGGCGTTCGACCACCTTTCAGATGCTTCAGTTTGAGCAAGATTATGCCAATGCCCAGCTCTTAAAATTAAAAAATGAGGCCGATCTTATCGGTACCTACGCGCAGTTAAAGCTATTTTCGGGAGTGATCTATGAGTAGCAATGGTTTTTCCTTTGCCCGACTTGCCATTAATCGGCCGGTCTTCATCTCCTGTGTGGTGGCGCTGACGATTATCATCGGATACAT
This sequence comes from Bdellovibrionales bacterium, assembly GCA_023250775.1. Taxonomy (GTDB): domain Bacteria; phylum Bdellovibrionota; class Bacteriovoracia; order Bacteriovoracales; family Bacteriovoracaceae; genus GWA2-49-15. The sequence continues at coordinate 5,834 of JAHFAA010000113.1, read as the reverse complement.
CTCGCTCTCCAATTTGCCGGTGGATATCTTCCCCGATGTAACTTTTCCCGTTATCTCTGTAATCACGCCTTATCCTGGTGCCGGCCCAAAAGAAATTGAGACGATTGTTTCCAAAGTTTTTGAAGAGGAGTTCTCCACTATCGCCGGCATGAAAAGGATCAGTGCCATCGCTCAAGAAGGCGTGTCAATCGTGGTTGCTGAATTTAACTTTGACGTTGATATCAAGCAGGCCGAGCAGCAAATTAGGGACAAGATTAGCTCGGTCAGGCCTAAGCTTCCCAGAGACGTTAAAGAATCGGTGATCAGGCGAATAGATCCTGCTGATCAGCCGATTATGACCATGTCACTCAGGGCCGATCTGTCTGAAGCAGAACTTTTTGATTTGGCCAACCTGGTTGTTAAACCTAAGTTTGAGCAGTTGAATTCCGTCGGATTGGTGGAGATTATCGGCGGACGAAAAAGAGAAATAAGAGTTGAACTCGATTTAAAAAAATTAAAGGAGCGGGAGATTTCTGCGCTCCAAGTTTCTGATGCCCTCGGAAAATCAGGCATGAATATTCCCGTGGGGAAAATGGACGTCACACCCAAACAAGAGACAGTGTTTCGTACCGTGGGCGAATTTCAAAGTCTTGCTGAAATAAAAAATACCATTGTGAGTTTTTTTGGCAACGAAGTGCCGACCACCCTCAGAGATGTGGCCGAGTTGAAGGATGGCCTGGAAGACCAAAAAAATATCGCCTATGTTAATGGTGAGAAATCAATTTTTATCAATGTCTACAGGCAATCCGGTTCCAACACCGTCGCGGTGTCGAAGGCCGTGGTCAAACAGATGAAAATGCTTAATGAGCAGATCAAAGATCTTCAAGGCAAGGGCCAGCTCTCCTTAGTCAGAGATGGTGCCAAACCTATTGAGGATAATATTTTAGATGTCTCCGAATCAATTTATTTCGGGATCGCGTTGACGGTTGTGGTGGTGTTCTTTTTCCTTGGATCTTTTCGCTCCACCCTCATTACCGGAATGGCCTTGCCGGACTCCCTGCTCGGCGCCTTTATTTTAGTCGCGGTGGCGGGATTTTCGATTAACATCATGTCGCTCTTAGCGCTCTCTTTGGCCGTCGGACTTTTGGTGGATGATGCCATTGTGGTGCGGGAAAATATCTATCGCCATTTAGAAATGGGAAAAGATGCCAAAACGGCGGCCCTCGATGGCGCCCATGAGGTCATGCTGGCGGTTGTCGCCACGACCATGACAGTGCTTGCGGTTTTTGGGCCGATTGCTTTCCTAGAAGGTGTGGTGGGCCAGTTCTTTAAGCAGTTCGGTCTGACGATCTGTTTCGCCTTAGTCATCTCTCTGTTCGATGCCCTTACCATTGCGCCCATGATGTCGGCCTATTTTGTGGGAAAAATAAAAGCGCACGGGCAGACGAATGAGGAGCATAAAAAAAATCTTTACGATCGAACCTTGGGCGCACTCGTGGGACTTTTCAATCGCTTTCAAGCATGGATGGAAAAGATCTATCTAAAAGTGCTCAATATCGCTCTCAATCACCCGCTCAAAACGCTGTTTACAGGAGTTGTGATTTTAGTTTTATCCATGATGGTTCTCAAATATGTTCCAAAAACCTTTATTCCCGCCCAGGACAACGGCGAGTTTTCTGTTAACTTAGAGCTGCCGCCCGGAACCAGTCTGACAGAAATGAATCGTGTGGGATTGGACGTTGATAAAGTGATCAGGGCCCACAAAGAGGTCCAGTTCAGCGTTCTGACAGTAGGAACGAAAGATGGAGAATCGAATAAGGCCTCTTTTTATGTGCGCTTAGTGGCGGCGAAAATGCGAAAGATTAACACTATTCAATTCAAAGAAATGATTCGAGGAGAACTCACGACCTTTACTTATGCCAAACCTTCTGTCCGCGATTATGATTTCATGGGTGCCGGCATGAGACCGTTCAGTGTCAACATTCAAGGGCCCAATGAGGATGAGCTGGAAAAAATTTCATCGCTCGTTTTTGAAAAATTAAAAAATCATCCCTCACTCAAAGACGTCGATCTTTCCTTCCGTCCGGGAAAAACAGAATTTCAAGTTATTCCTGATCGTTTCAAGTCGGAACGTTTGGGTGTTTCCACCAACGTCATTGGTTCTGAGCTGCGAACCTTGATGGAAGGACAAACTCCTGCTGTCTTTCGAGTGAAAGGCGAGGAATATGATATTCGTGTCCGTCTGCGCGAAGATCAGCGAAATCTGGCCCAAAGCTTTGACAAAATTTATGTTCCCAATATCAATTACCGTCTGATTCCCTTAAAGAGTGTCAGTCAAAGTGTTGAGACCACCGGCCCGGCCACCATTACTCGCCAAGATCGCCAACGTTATTACCAGATTGGTGCCGACATTGCGCCTGAGGGCCCGGGAATGGGCGGCGCCGTGAACGAAGTGAAACGTATCTTTAGTGATGAAGTGAAATTGCCGGAAGGAATGGGATATCGTTTTGTGGGGCAGGCCGAAAATTTCCAGGAACTCATTGTCAGTATGCTTCGCGCTGCGGGCCTGGGCACCTTGCTTATCTATCTGGTTTTGGCCTCGCTCTATGAATCGTATATTCTGCCTTTCACCATTATGCTGGTTCTTCCCTTGGCCCTTTGTGGCGCCTTCTTCGCGCTTTTTGTCACCAAGGCCTCACTCGATCTCTTCTCCATGATTGGCTGTATTATGCTCTTAGGTGTCGCAACCAAGAACTCCATCATCTTGGTGGATTATATCAATCAGCAAATTACCAAAGGCCTTGGCATGCGAGACGCCATTTTAAAGGCGGGCAAAGATCGTCTTCGGCCTATTCTCATGACCTCCTTTGCCTTGGGCGCCGGCATGAGTCCTATTGCCATCGGATTAAATGAGGCCTCGAAGCAACGGACCAGTATGGGAATCGCTTTGATCGGCGGGATTATCAGCTCGACCTTTCTATCCTTGATCATTGTTCCTGCGGCCTTTACCTACATGGAACGTTTTCGCTTGTGGAGTGGTCGACTTGTGCAACGTCTTTTGGGACAGGGGGAAGAATGAGTTTACCCGTCCAAAAAGTGTGTGAGACGCGCGAGCGGATTCTCAAAGTGGCGACTGATCTTTTCGCCGAACACGGTTTTGATGGGGCCTCGGTGCGTGAAATTGCCAAGCAGGCGAAAGTAAATCTGGCGGCCGTGAATTACCATTTTTCCAATAAGCAAAATCTTTATCACGAAGTTCTTCGTCATGGCCTCGCTCAATTTACTTTGCAGATGGAAAAACTAGCGCGGGAAAAGAAACGTTCAACGGTTGAGTTCGCTCAGGCCATTTATGAGATGCTCTTAAATAATGGGCCTAGCCTGATCAACAATTTCAAGGTGCTGCTGAATGATTTTCCTTTACCACGAGACTTAGTGGTCAGTGAGCATGCCGGCCCACCCGGCGCCGAATACATTCTCGCCATGCTAGAGTAGGAATTAGGGAAAAAACTTTCAAAGGACGACGGTCTCTGGGCGGTACGAACAATTTTTACTTTTGTCGTGCATACCGCTCTCGTGGCCAATACACACTTTGGCAAACAAAGTGCCCATCATCTCTTTCAACATAAATTGGTTGAAAAGCATCTCGCCCGATTGGTGAAGGCCATTTTGCGTGATCTGGTTGAGGCCTAGCCTTTATTTTTTTTACTAGCAGTCCGTGCCTTTCGTACTGCCCTGACAGCGGTTGAGGTTCGGTCCGCTTTGGAAGATGCGCTCGACAGAAGTTTGCCGGTTTTGCCACTGGAAGTTTTGGGCAGACGAATTTCGAGTTTGGGAGGCCGTATCTTGTTATGCGCGCCTTCCTTGGTGTGCGTGACTTTCTCCACTCCGGTCATTTTTTTCTCATCCAGCCAGGCCCTGGCCTCACCGATATAAAGTTCGTCGCCAATGAAGAGTTTGCAGTTCTGCGTTTTTGACCCATTCAGGGCGATTCCGTTGGTGCTGCCCAAATCCATAATGAAAGCTTGGTCATTTTTGTTCAGACCGATCTGACAGTGCTCGCTACTGCATTGGTCACTGGTAAGTTTGATAGTGCAGTGTGAAGCTCGGCCGGCGATAATAGGAGCGTGACTTAGAGTGTAGGATGTTTCGATGTTGTCTTCAGAAACAATTAATACAACCGCCATACTTCATCCTAGCCACGTTTAAAAAAGAGGTGATCGGCAGAAAATCGTCCCGCCCCTAAAAACATCAGGACTAAAAAGGGGAGCGCATAGATCAAAGGAAATTCCATTTTACTCCAAGGGTCTCCGGCGTGGACGATGAAGGCCGCCACCAGCATGGTGATGAGAGGTGGTGCGGTGACGTAGCGGGTTTTCAGCCCGATGGCGACAAAGATGGGACAGATTGCTTCGCCAAAAATGGCCAGGATCAGAGAGGTCTTGCTGCCGAGGTTTAGGGGATCAGGAAATTCGGCCGCCATATGACTAAACTCCATAATTTTTGGAAGTCCGTGACCGAGCAAGAGAAGTCCGCTGGCACCGAGACGAAGAATGAGCAATCCAAGATCTGTAAGCATAAGAATCCCCTTTTACAAGAAAGTGTAAGGGGAGCATCCAGGAATAATCAAGTTTTTTAAGCGATCGTGTCGCCTGGTCGTGGGTCCGGTGTGTAGGCCTGATCGGGGCGCAAAAAGACTAAAGGGATATCGGCACGGAAAGTGACGGAAGTTGTCTTATCCATAAACTGAAAATGTCCGCGCATACTGCCAAAAGGTGAGGGAATGGGACAAAAACTTTGATATTCGAATTCTTCCCCGGGATTAATTTGGGGATATTGCCCCACCACGCCTTCGCCACCCAAGATTTCTTCTTGTTTTCCTCGGCCATGGCGGATGCGCCAAAAACGGCGTTGTAAAACCACCGGCCCGTCGCCGTCGTTTTTTATGCGGATATGATAGGCATAAACAAAATGTTGATCCTTGGGACGGCTCTTTTCCTTAATCAGGTAAGGTGTGGCGGAAACCAGGATATTATTTGTGACGGCCGTGTAGGTATAAAGCATGGCGCGATATACGCTTTAAGACTGCACTAAATCAAGGCTTTTGTTGTACAGGAAGTACGAAATGCCGGTGTTGCAGGAGCATTCACCGGCGCGGCTCAGGCTCAGGTTTCTCGATATTTTTGCGAATGATAGCAAGCGGGCCCCAGGTCTGGCCTTGGCGCATGATCGAGGCCTTGAGATTGAAGCTGCCTCCTCGCAGGAGGTGTGTGGCCAAGGCTTGGGCCACAGCATCTGATGAATTCACGGTTAATTTCAAAGTGTTATGGCCTTTTTTCAAACGCGATAAATCTTGGTTATTGACCAGTAAAACGCTGGCCAAGCGCTTATAACTTTTAAAAATGTCGGCCCTTTCAAGTGAGAGATATAAGTATCTCGGAGCGTGGCTAAGGTCGAAGGAAAGCGCTATTTCTTTTTTGGAAATTTGCTCCAAGTTGAGGGCCGTAATCAAAGCATCCTGATCATACAGAGAGCGATTGGTGGGCACTTCAAAATCGATTTGGCGCATGCGACGTTCAAATTCCTGATCATTGAGCACTTGGGTTTTGCCCACGCGACTAATTTGGCCAAAGGTCATGGGGGAGTTGGCCTCGACATAGTATTCAAAATCTTCAGCAGGGGCGGCAATTTTAATGGCGCGTAGGAATTCGTGGCTGAAAAGTGAAGTGGTGAGAAGTTTGGAGAAATCAATCGAGATTTCTTCTAGAGATCGTGCATTTTTGATCTGTCTCCATGATTTGGCAAAACGCTCGGCATGGTAGAGATGCGCGGCCCGCAGGATTGTCACATCAACCAAG
>JAHFAA010000510.1 GCA_023250775.1 Bdellovibrionales bacterium | reverse complement strand
ATCCGTCCTTGAATCCAAATGGAGAGTTACTGGATACGTATCGTTTGCTCAATCCTGATGACTTGGGTTGGACCAATGGGACCGCCAATCCCTACCACACGGTAGGCGAGCCTGATGCACGCATCGATTATATTTTTTCTGACGTAAATCCACGAGTGATTCCCTATTCATCAAAGATCATTTTTCAAGATACAGCTTCGCCATTGTCTGATCATTATGGCGTGCTCACGAATTTCCTTCTGCTGTAAGCAGGACAGGAAAGTGGAAGCTTAATCTCAAGGAGGGATTATGAGTTCTAAGGAAGGAAAAAAGAAAGACTTCGATTTTATTGTTATCGGGGCGGGAATTTCTGGGCCTTTCATTGCCCATGAAATATGTAAAACCGGCGCCACGGTTCTCATGCTCGAGGCCGGCCCGCATTTTAATCGCGATACCTATCCATGCAAAGAGATTGATTCCAATTCGCAACTTTATTGGGGCGGGGGAATCGAACTTAATACTGACGCCGACATCGGGATTTTGCGCCCAAAAGTGGTGGGGGGCGGAAGTATTGTGAATCAGGCGCTGCTTGATCGCTTCGATAAGATTGCGCTTGATTCCTGGAAAGATGTTTCCGGCGCAGATTTTTTTACCCAGGCCAAAATGGCGCCTTGGTATGATGCGGCTGAAAGTGAATTGACGATTCAAGAAATTCCCGCCCAATATCGAAATGGGAACGCTCTTATCTTCAAAGATGGATTTGAGAAAAATGGATTTAATTGGGCACCATTAGTGCGCGCGCAGAAAGATTGTCGCTTCGAGGACGGTAATGATTGCATTGAGTGCTTAAGCGGCTGTCGGATTGATTCAAAACAAAGTACTCCTGTGACCGTACTTAAAAAGGCCCTGGAACTGGGACTGACTCTTGAGTCCGAGTTTGAGGTGAAAAATCTTCGCTGGGCGGAAGATGTGGTCACCATTATGGGAGTGAATCGTTATGGCGAGCACGAGGCCTATCGAGGCAGAAAAGTGGTTTTAGGCGCCGGGGCGATTGGAAACTCACGCTTGCTTTTGAACTCAGGATTTAAAAAGAAATTGCCGGCCTTGGGAAAAAATTTCTACACCCATCCGCAATCAATGTTGCTTGGGCTTTATGACAAGGCCATTAATGCACATAAAGGGCCTCTACAATCTTTGAAAAGTAATGATGCAAGTTTTCGTGCCAATTACTTCAAGCTGGAAAATGTTTTTGCACCCCCAGTGGCCATCGCCATGCTGGTTCCCGGTCTGGCGAAACAACATTTGTCCGTCATGAAACGCTATGCGCACATGGCATGCATTGAAGTGGCCGTGCGAGATACCAATCCTGGCGAAATTTCAGTGACAGGAAGTGGCCGTCCTCGCGTGGTCAAACGCTTGAATGCTTTTGATCGTGATACTCAGGCAAAAGGATTCAAGGCCATTCATCAAATTTTTAAAGCAACAGGGGCGAAACAAATTGTGGATGGGCGCTTCACCATAGGATTGCATCTTATGGGAGGATTGAATCTTGGAACTGATCCGAGTCGTTCCGTAACCTCTCCCGATTTTAACTTGCATGGATTTAAAAATATTTATGCCGCCGATTCAAGTGTCTTTCCCAATGCCCCGGGGATTAACCCAAGCTTCACCATTATGGCCGTTTCCAAGATGGCCGCAGCAAAAATTATTCAACACGCTTCATAAAGAGAGTGAAAAAATGGAAACAACAATTAATAAACAGGACAAAGCAAATCATGTGGCCACGGGAGTCTTGTCAACCGCCGATGTGGCCCGCCAGTACTGTGAAAATCACCCTGCGGCGTCGACTGCGGCAAAACCCGTGCCTTATCCTCTGGCCCAGGGGAAAAAAGAATTTATTTCAAAACACCTATCGCCGCTGGCCATTCGCGGAGTGAAGCGGATTGGGGAAGTTTTGATTCCAGGAGAGGGAGATAAATTTCCCGCCTTCAAGGATACCGATTTTATTAAACACATTGATCGCATGTTCGATTTCATGGAAAAAGAAGATCTGGATGGATTAAAAATTCTTCTGACCTTTTTGGGGGCCATGCCAAATTTTGTAACATTCTTTGTCTTGTGGTTGGCCGAAAAAGATCAGTCTTTTCCCAATTTGCTCGGCGCACCTTTGCGCATGATTAGTATTGGACTCAAGGGCATGATCTTCACGCTCTACTATTCCAACATTGAAGACACCGAAGGCAAGGGCGAAAAAATTCATCATAACATTGGCTATGATGCCAAGATTGTGAAGAAGGAACAAAATCTTCCTAAAATTCCAAGCACCATTGCTCCGTCGGTTCACCAAGTTCCCAACATGATCAATCCCAATGCCGAGGATGTTGCGCACTTATTTTTCCGCGCCAAACAAGCCGAGGCCGATGTTGGTCGCTTAACTTTAAAACAACGGCTGCCTTATATCGCGGCCTTGAAGCGGGTTATTTTGAATCGTCGCGAAGAAATTATCGACATCATTCAGCGTGATACCAAGAAGGCGAGAACTGATGCTTTAGTTTCGGAAATTTTCAGCATCCTGGATCATCTAGACTTTCTTTTGAACGGCGCCACCAAAGGACTTTCTGATATTAGCGTAAAAACGCCGCTGGCCCTGATGGGAAAAAAATCGCGCGTTTTTGTCGAGCCCATGGGAACTATTTTGGTCATCTCCCCTTGGAACTATCCCTTCTATCAGGCGATCGTGCCGATCACCACAAGCTTTGTTGCAGGCAATGCCACAATTTATAAACCTTCCGAATACACCCCGCTCAC
>JAHFAA010000112.1 GCA_023250775.1 Bdellovibrionales bacterium | reverse complement strand
GGAGTGTCGGGCCATAAGAAACTTGCAAATTATATCGAGGAGGTTGCTGGATTGCCGCAGGTTTCGCCTCCATGGTGATTTTGACAGGTTTCAAGATTTCTTGTTTCGCTTCGGCGATCTTGAAGCTTTTTACTTCACTGCTCGTTACCATTTTCCCTTGTTTTGAGTAGAGCGCCAAGCGCCAGTAATATTTTTTTGCTGGCCTTAGTTTATTCATAGGGACAATAACTGATTTTCCATTTGCCTCAGCTTGAAAAATAGGATCTTGAAATTTTTTTTCATCATTTCCGGAGGCCAATTGAAAAATTAATTGCAATGGGCCTTGATAAGGATTCGACCATACAAAAAGAAGAGGGCCGTCATTTTTTGCCGTAACCTCGCTGTCGGGAGTTTGCGGCGTGGGAATCACGGTATCCTCTTCATCATAGGTGATATCAAGCTGTGCCAGCTCACTAAAAGGGCCGAGGCGATCCCACCAATCGACAATGGCCATTCGCCAATAAAAAGTTCCAACATTCGGGGGAATCCAGCTTAGGTTGGTTTTTTGAGTTTTAGTTTCAAAAAGAAGTGTGTTTTTTGAATCATCAAAAATTTGCACATGATAAAGTTTAGCGGACTTAATGGCAGGCCACTCGAGTTCAACGTGTGGGGCTGCGGCCATGGCACTATCGCAAATCAAGAATGAGAAAATCTTTTCTAAAAGTGACGATGCTCTTGTTGTGGAATCCTTCCATTTGATTTTCAATTTTAAATCTTTAATCTCGGGTGCTACTGGCGGTTGAGTAGGAGAAATTTGTACCTTATGAGGTTTACTGTACAGAATCTGACCCGAGGAGGTTTGAATTTTAATTCTCCAATAATAAATGCCTGGACGGTCAACGGCATTAGAAAAAGTGGTATCGGTAACAACGGTAGAGACTGAAGGTGAATCGAAATCGGGAGAGTCATCAAGTTCAAATAAATAAGAAACTGTCGCGGCCGCTTCAATCGGAGCTGCCTGCCAAGAAAAAGTAACTTTTTCTGATGGTTTTTCCAGCTCGATTTTTGTGCCATGTTCAGGCGCAGAGGTCGGACGTGGAATTTCTCGAATAATAAATTTTGTTTCATGACTCCATTGCGAAAAGCTTTGAGAAGATTGCTGCTTTTGACTGCGAACCTTGAGCAGAAAAGTTCCAAAACCTTTGGGGGTAATGGCGAGTGAGGGTGTCATCGATGTAATAAGCTCACTCGATCCTGTATCGGTATTTTGCAAAGAAATTTGATAGCCAACGCCTTCGCCCAGGTCTTCCAACTGTACAGCCATGACTGTTCCCGAGGTATTTTTCTGATCGCTGAAGAAATATTCCAACTGACCTTCGCGAGGATAAATGATCGTGGGAATGCCTGCTGGGGTTGGCGGGGCAATTTCGAAATTAATTTCACTCCATTCGGAAAAATGATCTAAAAATTCATTGCGGACTCGAATTTCATGTCTTCCAGCTTGAACGTGGGGCAACGTAATAATGGGATTTGTTTGATCATGAAATTCAGAGTTCCCATCAGGTCTCAACCATTCCCAGTGAAAAATCTTTTTGGGGCCGGGAGAATTTTGAATGGAGAGCAACACTTGATTGCCATCCACCAAGTTTTTTTGTTCTGAAATTAGACTTATGTTGGGCGCTGAAAGTTCTGCTGTGGAAAATTGTAAGATGGCCCCTTTTGTGCCATCAACCGTGGCCAGTCGCCAGTAGAAAGTGCCGTCATGAGGTGGCCGAAAAGAATAGCTTCGTTCGATCAGCTCCTGTTTGATTATGATCTGTTTCATTCCCTCATCGGTGGCAATTTTGAGGATAAGGGGTTGAGATGTTTCGTTGATCATTTTCCAACTGAGAAGAGTCGCTTTTGACGAAGGATGAAAACTTTTATGCACTGGTTGATCGTAAATAAAGGGAAGCTGCTCAACTTTGCTTGATCCATCTTTCGCCAGGGAGAGAATTTTCCCTTTTGTAAGGTTTTGATGGCCTTTAACGCGTGCTTCACCGTCGAGAATATAGAGTTTTCCGAACTCACCCTCCGCTTTAAATTGGACTCTGGTCTTGGCGGAAGTTGCGGCCTCCAAAGACATCGTTTGACCTTGATAGTTGAGTTGCAATTTTTCGTCGCCAGGAGTGAGATTGGCCTCGATTTGTCCCTGACGCAAAGTGATTTTTCGATTTTGACTTGAGGTTTGCTGTGGTTCTATTTTGATCAAGGTGTTTGGCGCCAAATATAGCTCGCCCCCCCACGAAAAATCAATTTTTGCGTTAGAGTTGTTGTAAGTGAAGATGAGGTCACCCGAGTGCAAGTTGGACCCCGCACCGCCTTCAATCCAGGCCCAGTCTTGGATTGGACGAATTCGCACGACATTCGAGCTTTCGCGCAAGATTCCGGCGACATTTTCCTTGCTCTCATTAATAAAATTGTTCGATCTCGCCAGCAGATATATGAAAACCAACGCGCTTATTGCGCTGGCAATAAGAATGGGAAGGTCAAAAGTTGATGCCCTTACTTGTGTATCACTTTGGTTCATAAATTATCAGTTTTAGGGCATAATAGTGTCACGCTTATCATAGTTTGATTTTAACGCGTTTTTGAGAAACTGTTGAAAAAAATTACTTTTCCGCTAAAAGCAAAAATCACGATTCTTTTCGGCACTCTTTTTGTCGCTGCTCTGACATTTTATGTCGCCTATGCCATCAAACTTTTTAACGAAGACAAATCTGCCTATATTTATGACTCCACTTTTTCAACTGTTGAGCAGATGGGGGATCAAGTTGCTGGGCACATGAGCTATCTGGCCTCTCTGGTTAGTCCTTTTTTTGCTCAGGAAAAATTTCTCAAAGATGATGCCAGTTTGAAGTCTTTGCGCAATTTGCTCGCAAGCAAAAATGAAATTTACCAGATTCGTTATTTTGAAGGCGCAAGCAAGATGCCTGGTGTTCACTTATTTATTCATGCGCCACCGGATACGGATCAGGAAGCATTTGAACGGTTTTTTGAATTTGAAGATAGTAACATTCAGAAAGGTAATGATAGCACTTCTGGAACAAAAACCATTGACTTTGGCGACAATAAAATCTTTCAAAGTGTTGTCACTGTCCCAGGTGGATTGGTGGTGATTCGTTCTGCCGCCCATGAACTCTTTCGAGTCGTAGGCAAAGGAAGTTTGCATTATTTTCTACTTTTTGATGGCCATGGAAAAACGACTCTTGATGGTGGTCGTCGAGATTATGTTGAGACGCTAAAACTTACTCCCTTTGAAATATCCCAGCAGATTTTGTACTTTCAGAAAATGAAAGGAGATGCAAATGCTACGACCGTCGTCGAATTTAATTTTTCGGGAAAAGACAAAAAATCGCTCACCGTCCTGCTCGGATTAAAATATATCGCAAATTTGGATTTGTGGGTTGGTGCGCTTATTCCTAAGGATGAGGCCTTTCGAGCGGCACGCTTTTTGATTCAACGATCTCTTCTTATCGGGGGATTGTTATTGTCTCTGTGTAGTTTCTTTGGAATCCTTTTTGCTCGCGGTCTCACTCGGCCGGTTGAGAAACTGACCAGCATGGCAGAAAAAGTTGCCGCAGGTGCATTCGGTTCGACTGTGGATATCAAAGGCCGAGATGAAATGGCCTCTCTGGCGAAAACGTTTAACTACATGTCGAAAGAAATTGAGCACTATATTGGTGAGATGAAGGAAAAATCTCGGATCGAACAAGAACTCTATGTGGCCCAGTTGGTCCAATCGACTTTTTTTCCCGAACAGGATTGGAAGAGAGGTCCGATCGAAATCTCCGGCCGCTTTCTCTCGGCCTCTGAGTGTGGCGGCGACTGGTGGGGATTATTTCGTCATGGGAATAAAGTTTTGATTTTTATCTGTGATGCCACTGGACATGGTGTTGGTGCGGCGCTGATGACGGCCATGGCGTTTTGTACTATTCGAAATTTAAGAGAAGTTCTGGTTGATCGTCCGGATTTTCTTGATAATCCCGGAAAAATTTTGGCCTTTATGAATCATGCTGCCACCGGCCCCAAAGGGAAAATGCACATGACTGCGGCAGTCGGCGTCTTAGATTTGGAATCGTATCTTTTTAAATACGCCAATGCTTCTCATTGTCCCCCCCTTCTCTATAAATACCATGCAGAGAGCGAAGGCCCTGGCAAAGAACAGTTTATCCCACTTATGGAGGCCAATGGAACTCGCCTGGGATATCACGAAGGTGAAATCTATCGGCACGAAGAAATATTGTTGGAAAAGGGCGATTCTGTTTTCTTTTTCTCTGATGGTGTTACTGAAACAGAAAATAAAGAAAATAAGACCTATGGACAGAGGAGATTATTAAAATCTTTACAGAATACCGGAATGGCCAGTGCCCGAAATATTGTGGAAGGTGTTTTTCGTGATGTTGGGGAATTTCGAGCTGACGGGCCGATTAAAGATGATTGCACTATTGTCTGCTTGAAAAGACAGTTCAAAAGCACGATTCACATTGGCCTGGCAGGCGCCATTCCCTCTGAATTCAATCAAACCCTCTTGGCGCAAGAATTAAAAACGCGAGGCATGGAAGCAACCTTTGATGCCAATGTTGCTGGCGCAGACTTCATTGTATTTTGGCCAATGTCTCCTTTGAGTACACAGGATGGTGATTTCCTGAAGGCCCACGGCACGAAATGTTATGTCATTTCACGTGAAACTGGTGACGTAAATATTGAACAGATTATGTCACCTTTTGAAGTTCGTCATTTGACAGGACACAATGCACCTGATTTTTACCATGAACTCGCCACAAACTTGGCCAAAGAATTGGCCGGCCCATTATGGGGGATCGAACAGTATCTTGGATCTGGAGTTGAAATCCATAAAAATGAGATCAATTCCTCGGGAGAAATTCTTCAAAGTGTCCAGGCCATGATCGAAAACTTTGATCTCTCACCCTATTTTGGGGCCTTTAAGGATTATCTCGCCACCGTATCAGTCGAGCTGGTGTCCAATGCAGTGTTCGATGCGGCGACAAGACCGAGTGGGGATCTCAAATATTACGAGACGAATCGAAAAAATTCCGTTGATCTCGACAGCAAGGAACAAGTGGTTTTGAAAATGGGCCATAATAAAAGAGTGATGGCGCTGTCTGTTCAGGATAATTTTGGAAGATTAAAGCGTGATGTTATCTTGAATGGGATTTTGCGTTGTGTGCGTGAGCGAAGTCCAAAAAGTGGGCCAGGCGGTGCAGGGCTTGGACTGTATATGGCCTTTAGTTTAAGCTCTACACTGATAGTGAATTTATGGGACGAAAAACGGACTGAAATAATTGCGCTTTTTGACTTACAGAAACGTCAAAAATCGTACAAAGAGAGAGTGGCCTCTTTCCACTTTTTTAGAGAGGAGTAATGTATGGCGCAGCAGGGATTTCAAGTATCCACTGTGATACAGGAAAAATGCTTAAAGATGGCCTTGAAAGGGGCAATTAATGAAGATGCTGATTTAAACCAAATTCCACAAACTGGTTTTCTCGAATACTATTTTGATTTTAATGATGTCACGCTCATTAATTCTTGCGGCATTCGAGATTGGATCGGCTTCTTAGATAAGCTCGGCCCCAAGGTTAAAATAGTCTATGCTCGGTGTCCGCAAATTATTATCGAACAGATTAATATGGTACAAGGTTTCTTGCGCCCCAACGCCACGATTGAATCCTTCTATGCTCCATATTATTGCGAACATCATGACGAAGAAAAAAAGATTTTGTTGAAGGTGAATGAAGTGAAAGGTCGTAAGGCCCCCAAAAAAAACTGCCCCGAGTCGGGGGAAGAAATGGAATTTGATGCCATCGAGGAACAATACTTTTATTTTATTAAAGGACAGTAACCATGTCCGACCTGAAGATCTTAGATCATCTCCATGAACCGGTTCTGGCCATTAATAAGGAACATAAGGTTACTTATTTTAACCAGAGTGCAACTGTCTTTTTTCAAACCCCTCCGCGGATTTTTAAAGGTGGTTTGAATCCCGATAAACTTTTCGTTGAAGAAGACCAATGGCCTTTTGATTTGGTTCGCGATGCTTTTCGTGACGGAGATGCCAAGATTTCTCAAGAAATGACCTGTACTCTGGCAAAATCAAAAAATCAAAAAGTGCATTTTATTGTCAAGATTGTTCCCCTGCCGGCCTCCGAAAACGTCGCTCTCCTTTTTTTTCGTGATATGACCGTCGAAAAACATCTCTACGAAAAATATAAAACTCAAATGCGAGAACTCGAGGATGGCCACGCACAGATTATTCAAGCTGATAAATTGGCGACTCTTGGTGAAATGACCGCATCGATCTCTCATGAAATCGCCAATCCTCTTACTATCGCCAGCGGAAATCTTGAAGTTTCTATCGCCATGATGGATTCACCACCCGGCCCTGAAGAGTTCGCAACGATTAAGCAATGTGTGGGTGATGCTTTTGATTCTATTACCAGAATCAATGACATTATTCTCAACATGAAAAGCTATCTTCATAAGAATGAAGACAAAAAAGAATATGTTGATTTAAAGGTAATTTTTGAAGAAGTTCTCGCCCTCATTCGTCCTGCCTTGAAAGAAAGTCAAATTGAGTTTCAAGTGCAGACTCCTGAAGATGAGATTGTGGCCTTTGTAAATCCAACCAAAATCAGCCAGGTCGCCCTTAACTTGGTGAAAAATGCCATGGATGCTCTCAATGAAGACAAGCAGAGTGGCGGTAAAAAATTAAGTGTTATCTTAAGCAAGAATCAGACCAACGGTGCAATCTGGATTCAGGTTCAAGATAATGGAAAGGGGATTCCCGACAAACTTAAAGAGCAAGTATTCAAGCCATTTTTTACAACCAAAACAATTGGTGAAGGGACTGGTCTTGGATTGGCCATTTGTCAGAAAATTATTTTGGCCCACAATGGAAAAATTTGGTTTGAAAACCTCAGCGAGGGTGGTTGCTGCTTTAACGTCGAGCTGCCTGGGGTCGAAGTTTCCAGCTATACTCACAACGAGCGTTACTTGTCAGGTCTGGCGGATCATCCCGGAATCAAAGTTTTAGCGCTCGATGATGAACCGCAGGTTCTCAATGTTCTGAATCACCTTTTGTCGGAAGAAAAGGACTTTGTCTTTATAGGTTCAACCAAGGTTGAGGATGCTCTTCGTATTATACAAAAATTCGGAGTTGATGTGGTCTTGGCCGATGTCAATATGCCGAAGCGTGGTGGTCTAGATTTAGCGCAAGAGTTTAAGAATCACCCTGCACCGCCAATTTTTTTATTAATGACAGGCGGGAAAATTGAGGAAGATGTGTATAAAAAGTTGCAACTGCCCTTTGTACGAGGGCCAATAAAAAAACCATTTAACGGGCCAGAAGTGAGAAAGGCCATTCGAAATGCCATAAGCAGTAAGAGGAAGTGATGCAGTTCGCGGAAAAAGGGCAGTATAGTGCGCTTGTTGTCGATAACGAACAAAAAATTTGTGATTTGATTTGCTTATTCCTCAACAGTACTGGCCGTTTCAAAATTATTGTAGCTGCCAACAATGCGGTCCAGGCCCTTCAGAAATTGCAAAATCAATCCTTCGATTTGATGATCGTCGATCACAATATGCCAGGCAAAACTGGTGTGGAACTTATTGGCTCACTCGCTCGCACCCCCAGATATCGTCTGTTGAACTATATCTTAATCTCAGGTTGTCTCACGGCGGAAGATGTGATGATGGCCATGAATGAAGGTGGCAATCACATTCTTGTGAAACCGTTTAGTCGCACACAGCTGCTCTCTAAAGTTGCTGAAGTGTTAAAAGTTGAAAAATTATAAGACACAATTTAATTACTGGAGCTCCTCATGTCTTTTTTTTCAGTGATCATGGCCGGAGGCAAAGGAACTCGATTTTGGCCATATTCTCTAAGTTCAAAACCAAAACAATACCTGCAATTGATTGGAGGTCATTCTTTATTGGAACAGACTCTCTTGCGATTAGATCCGCTTATTTCTTCTCAAGATCGTTTTGTGGTGACGGTGCGAGAACAGGCCTTATTGGCGCAAGAAAATTCTAAAAATTTGATTAACAAGAATGGTTTGATTTTTGAACCCGAAGGGCGAAATACCGGCCCGTGCATTTTATTGGCCCTTGCCCATCTTCTTGTTCATGGAAGCGCCCGAGGTGTAAATCACGACTCGCTTGTGGCAATCTTGCCTTCCGATCATGTGATCCTAGGAACTGAGGCGTTTCGCAAAACACTTCAGCAGGCCTTCGTCGCTGCCCAGACTCATAAGGCGATCGTTACCATTGGCATTCGTCCTAATTTTCCGCACACAGGATATGGCTACATTAAGGGATCACAAGCGATGGGGGATACGCTTTTTCGCGTGCACTCCTTCAAGGAAAAACCTAATTTTGAAACCGCCACGAAATATTTAAGTGAAGGCGGTTTTTATTGGAATGCCGGAATGTTTGTTGGTTCCATTGGTGTTTTCTTGGAAGAATTTAAAACTCATGCCCCTATGATGCACGCGCATTTTGAGACACTCGCGGACGCGATCCAAAAGGGAAGCGAAAGTGCCGTGGCCGAAATATATAAAAAGATCCCAAAAGATTCTATTGATTATGCCATCATGGAAAAATCCCAAAAGATTTTAGTTCAGGAGGCCTCCTTTGATTGGAATGATCTTGGAAGTTGGGATGCGCTTGAAAGTGTCTGCCAGCAGAGCGAAGGCAATGTGATGGAAAAAGTACGAGGCGCTTTCACTTACAATGCGAAAGGAAATATCGTTTTCGCTCCTTCTAAATTTGTCGCCTTAATTAATGTCAACGATCTGGCAATTGTCGAATCGGACAAGGCGATTATGGTGCTGCCAAAAAAAGATGCACAACAGGTAAAAAAGGTTGTGGAATTTCTAGAAAAATCCCCTCAGTATCGCGACCTTCTCTAATCAGGTAAGGGGAATTCCTTCAAAGTCCGTGTGAAAATATGCGACGTATGGGCGAGATAGATTCGCCGAATTTCTTCTTTGGTTGATGGCCGCAACGACACCTGAATATTATTTTTCTTCAAGATCTGTTCCAGGGCCTGTGTGAACGCCTCTGGTTGATTCGCTGTTTTTGATTGGAAGGCCGCCTCTTGCACAAAGTAGTAAAGTTCCTCACGTTTTAAATCAGTTTTTTCAATCAATTGATGGAGATAGTAGCTGGAAAGATAAGTATATTGGCTCCAGACCCGAGCTTCCATTTCTTCCGCTAAGAATTGCCCATTCTCAATCGTCTGTGCCAGGCGGTCCAGTGTATAGGCCAGTAATCCAAAGTGATCTGGAAGATAGAGGCGTTCTGCGCTGGAATGACTAATGTCGCGCTCATGCCAGAGAACCACATTGTCCAAGGCGAGCTGATAATGAGAACGTAAAACTCGCGACAGACCGGTAAGGTTTTCGCTGGAGATGGGATTTTTTTTATGAGGCATGATCGAGGAGCCTTTTTGGCCTTTGGCAAAACCTTCCTCAAATTCATGGACTTCACTGCGATGGAGGTGGCGAAGCTCAACACAAAGTCTTTCCACCGCGGCCGCCAAAAGAGATGTGCAGGATAAAATTTTTGCCACACGATCACGTGGGATGATTTGGGTGGAAACGGCCTCAGTCCTCAAACTGAGTATCTCGGAGGCCTTCTCTTCTAGCGCCGGTGAGACGATCGTGTAATTTCCTACGGCACCGCTAAATTGAGTGGTAAGTTCCTCTTCATAGACTCTCTTTAAATCACGATAGCGGCGTGAGAATTCACTGTAGTGTCCTAAAAGTTTTTGTCCAAAGCTCATTGGTTCAGCATACATCCCATGGGAGCGGCCAATGGTGATGGTATCTTTGAGTTCGAGAGCACGCTTATGAAGCGCATGCATCGTGCGCGAAAAAATTGGAAAAATAACATCCAAACTTGCTTTGATTTGAAGGTTTAAAGAAGTGTCTATGATGTCGGATGAGGTGACGCCATAATGAAAATATTTACCGATGGCGGGAGGTAATTTTTCTGTAATCGAAGTTGTGAAAGCAATGATGTCATGTTTCACAGTCCTTTCGATCTCTTCGATTCTTGTAACATCAATTTTTGCCGAAGCAGAAATTTTTTCACA
>JAHFAA010000509.1 GCA_023250775.1 Bdellovibrionales bacterium | reverse complement strand
AATTGCTTTTGAGCATTGTAATCTTCCAGCGAGTAGTCACCAAAAAATTCATAGCGCGCCTGGGATTTTCTTTTTAAAAAAGAATGTCGCCAGATGATGCTCTCGGATAGTCCCAGCTGAAGCGAATCATTTTGGTAGATGGCGGGCTTGTTGCGTTCTAGATAATAGGTATAACCGACGGAGAGGGAGTGTTGCAGGGCCGTGTATTCTGCCAGACTCTTAAAATAGCCTTCACGCAAAGTGGTGGTGGAGCCCGGTGACGCCCGATCAGAGGCACTCACATCGCTGGCCGGGCCACTTTTTAAAACGTTGGAGTCATAAAAAAATTGTTGTCCAAAATTAAACTGATGAGGAGAGGCGGCCTCGGCCTCTGCCTGCGCTCTCATGTCATCCAATTTTTTTTGGATCATGGTTTGAATGAAGGGGTCACGGGTGTTGGCCAGCAGGCGCTGATAATAAGTTTTCGCTAGATCATAATAACCATTTTGATAATAGACATCACCTTGATCCATCAAGGCCTCTTCCACCATACTCATGTCTTGAGCAACCACGCCACCGCTTGCAAGCAGCACCAAGGCAGGGAGAAGAATTCGTTTATATTTTTTCAACCGTCGCATAATTTATTCCACAATAATTTTGATGCGTGCTCGTGGGAGAAGAATCGTTCCCAGTCCGCCATTGTTAATCAGGTCTTCGCCCGGAGCTTTCGGAATGCATGGAAGTCCTGGAGTACAACCTGGCATCGCGCCTTCTGTCGGTAAAACTCTTCCAAGGGGTGGTTTTGCGCCCACAGCATCGGCGGCACGATCAGTCGCTGCATCACCTGTTCTCACCAAGGCCAAGCGGTTGGGATCGGCGGCGCGAGTGGCACCTGCTGCCCCTGACTTATCGGGGGCCACGGCCTCAAACTGTCCAGAGGGCTTCAGCTCCCAGCCTGGAGGTGCTTTGTATTCTCCTGACTTCATATCGACTTGGCCGATATCACCCAAAGGAAGATAGTGGCCGGTTTTGGGATCTTGAATGGCCTGGCCGCTGGGTTCCACATAGAGGGCGGTTTTCAAGTCCAGCATCCCGCCTGGCTTTGGGCCAGTGCCATCGTTCTCTACTTTTCCTGACGCTAACTTAGTTTTGCCATCCTGACTTTCTTCCTGCAGGGGCGAATTTGCTAAGAGCGAGAAAAACTGCACGCGATTGATCTGCGTGGGAAGGGTGGCGGTTTTCTTATTGGCAAAGGCCTGGGAGAGCTGACCTTCGTTGATAACTTTAGCCAGCGTATTGTTGTCCAAGGCCTTAACCATCAAATCCCCACATTTGCCGGGATTTTGGGCACACAGATCATTCCAGCGATCGGGTGTTTTCATAAAGGAAACGTGGCCTGAAAAGGTCACGGCCGAGGAAACCTTATTTTCCGGATTGTAGGCCATCAGGAAGTGGGTCCCGCGCACCCCAAGTGCAGCGGTCTTGGTCTTAACCACGGCCTTGTAATCGGTGTTTTCACCCTTGGCGTAATGGGATTGGAGCTGGCCCTTTAAAAGAGAAATGACATTGGCCTTGCCCTTTTCCAGCTTGTCCAATTGCATGCTGGAGTCAGGGCCGACAAAGATGGTGCTGCTGTTGGAGAATTCGATCTTCACTAAGCTGCTGGCGCCGGTTGTGATGGTCTCGCCCTCTTGAACCACATCGCCTTTTTGCAGACCTGCAGGGCGCTTGTTTGACGTGACTGTTCCTTTAAGCATGATGATCTTGCCTGTGATGGCAGTCTCGGCACCAAGCCCAAGTGAGAGTGTACAAAACGCCCCCATCAAGATCGCTATAGTGATGAACAAACGAATAATCATAAATAAATTGTAGTGGCGTGCAGGATTTCTGTAAAAAAAAAGAACTGGGCATTAATGATCAGGGTCTAGCCCCTTGGAATTAGAGAGTTTTTCTATGTCTTTGAAATTATGTGGGTTTTCGCCGAAAAAAGGAGATTTTGAAAAGTGGCCAAAACTCTGGGCAGTGGACCTTTAGGGGATTGGAACTTCGAAGAAAACCGAAAGTGGCCAAAGCAAAAAGGCGGAAACGATGGGAATGGTCAGGT
The DNA here is from genome assembly GCA_023250775.1 of Bdellovibrionales bacterium. GTDB lineage: Bacteria > Bdellovibrionota > Bacteriovoracia > Bacteriovoracales > Bacteriovoracaceae > GWA2-49-15. Next base: position 708 of record JAHFAA010000509.1, on the reverse strand, counting down.
TGTCATCCAGCCGCAAGGGCACTTGTTCAAAGAGCGAAATTAAGAGGGCATGCCAAAAGGCCAAGGCCAGACGGGCGCCGAAGGGGCCTTGATCAAAAATAAGCATAACGGCAAAAAAACAGGCCACAAAAAAGGCCCCACTGCCTTCCAGGCTTTTGCCATTGGCCAGGCGATGACTGCCCCATTTGATGCCCACGATGGCCGACATTGGGTCGCCTAAGGCCAGGATGATGATGGAGGTTAAGGCCACAGGCTTGGGAAAGGAGAGAATGGTCAAGAGTAGGCCCATGATGAAGGGCAGGGCGGAGCTTTCTTTTAATTCTTCTTCCGCGCGCAGGAGGGAAAAATTGATGAAGTGATTATTTTTGGTCAGATCAGGATAGTTGATGCGGATTTGTTCCAGGATATAAACCAGGGATGAGACGCCACCAATGATGTAAACCGCTTGTTGGTGCATGAGAAAACGTCCATACACCAAGGCCACAAACAGGCCGGCGCTCATGTGCCACATCCGTCGGGTTAGATGCAGGTCTGAGCGCTGATGCATCGGTCGTTCAGATGAGGCAGGTGTAGGGTTGGCTATGTCTTGTTCCATCTCGAAATCCGGGTAAAATTTTACTTGGGCAACGCGCAACGCCGTGTTTTCCCCCTAAAAAGCGTTTATAAAACGCCCTCACTTTAGTAGAAAGCAAAAAACGAGAAGTATGG
>JAHFAA010000508.1 GCA_023250775.1 Bdellovibrionales bacterium | reverse complement strand
ACCTCCTGGCGGTTATGCGGTTTGGGCCAGGGTCTATAACTTAAGGCAGGCAGGGAACAAATGTAATTGCGATCCGGCCGATGCTACTTGTAGGAGCAGCGGAATTCGCGATCCTCTAACCCATCAGGAAGGCCCTAAGATGAATGCCGCCAATGCCTTTGCCAGGGCCTGTACCCAGGCGACGCTACCTTCCGGCAGTGTTGAGCGATCCTGTTGTCGTGAGCAAAAACGCATTCTCGAAAGAGTGACATGGGCGGCCGAGAGAAATCGGCGCGGCTGCCTTATGCATGCTTTGAATACCGCCAGGGGAAGTTCGGGCAGCGCTATGACCTGCTATACTGCCGCTAAGAGAGAATGTGAGACTAATCCTCCTCACCCAGGATGGAGAGGACGCACTTTTGATCAACTCGGGCAAGAATATTGTCGCGATATCGCGCTCAATGTTTGTCATATTGGCGACACAGGAATTTCGCCTCGCTATACTTTCAATATTGATCTGGGAACCAATGCCGCAGGATTGGATGCTTTGGGCAGAGAAACGGAAAGAGTATTTAACGAGTGTATGACGTCGCATTTGCCTGCCAGCTCCTCTCCCAATTTTTGTAATGTGGCCGATCTTCCGGCCTCGGTATGCGATAGTCGACCGGTCACTAGTTTTTATGATCGAGTCAATCGCCCAGAGAACACAACTTGGGGAGTAGAAAATGCTCTGGCCAAAACAAAATGTCAGAACATGGCCACTGGCCGATTGCAGAGTAATCAGGATTTTCCGCCAGGCATGCCATCTTTCTGATAAATATTAATTTGATCCAAATTTGATTCGTCAGTATCATATTCTTACCCGTAAAAACATTAACCCGAGGTTACCAATGGCCGGAACAACAAGCCGTAACGAAGAAGAATATTTTCATAAGTTGGAAATTGAGTTGAAGAAAAAAATCAGTGAACAACAACAGCGTGAAGTCAAAGCTCAAGAGCGCAAACGTCTTAAAGAGCTTCATAATATGTGTTGTCCCAAATGTGGAATGGGCCTGGTTACGATCGACTACAAAGGTGTCGCGATCGATGAGTGCTCCGATTGCAAAGGAATCTGGTTAGATGCCAATGAGCTTGATCAGATTATGGCGATGGAAAAGGGAACACTCAATCGATTGCTGACTATTTTTAAATCTTAAAGTTCCTGGAAAGAACCATCACCCTTCACGTGATAGGTGTAGTCTTGCTGAGATTCATTAAGCACGGTTTTGATGGTGGTGCTTAGCTTGATGGTCATTCCTACAACAGGATTTTGTTTCGTACCGTGGTTGACGATGGAAACGCGCGTGGCCTTGGCGTCGAAGTTGTAACCCCAGCGCACGAGTAAATCATCAGGACGAATTTCAACACCTGTCAGGTAACGTCCTTTGCCGTCGTATTGTCCGCCGTAAGTGTAGTTGATGGTGTATTGCATGCTCACAACCACCATGCCGTAAAGATTTTTCAGTTCAAGGCGATATTTTCTGAAGGCCGGTGTGTACCATCCTTCTAAATCCATCTCATCAACTTCTTGGCCACCAACTTTTGGCAAGAGCTTCCAAACGGCGTCTTCACGGGTGACAACCGGTTTGCCTTGCTCAACGATGGCATAAATCTTTTTTCCCATAGAGATAATGGTGTCGAGGTCCGCATCGTATTCCGCCAGGTCGGCATTGACTTTATTTTTTGAAGCAAATGAGAAAAGAGATTTTCTCTCTCTTGCGACAGGCGCCAAGGGGCCTTCTTGACTGTCTTCGAGGGTGACAGTGGCCGCGCTAATTTTGTAATAGTCGGCGTCGCTTTGCGCCTGTAGATTTTCAAAACTTAAACAAAGAATAAAAGCGATCAATATTTTCATAACGTCTCCAATTTTTTGTGCGTTCAGTAAAAAGGCTTTTCGCATGAAATTGGATTTTATGAAATTAGATTAATTCTCTGTAGCCGATCTAAAAAAGAGATAGCTTTGCCTTTAGTGATCCGCACTTTCAGCGCAGGTATTACAAACTCGACGAATTCCGCCCAGGCCTAACAGTCGTACATCGGTGGAAAGAAAGCCATCCATGCTGGGAATCTGGCGGAGCAAATCGGTGCTCAGATATTTTTTATTATCGTCGGGAAAGATGGTGACCACGACGGCATCGTCGCCCATTTCATTTTGTAATTTCACAGCGCCGAGAAAATTGGCACCGGAAGAAATACCCACACCAAGTCCCAGAGTTCGCGCCAGGTTTTGCGCCATAATAATGGCGTCACCATCGTCGATGCTGACGACATGATCCAGTTTTGATAATTCTACAATGGCGGGAATGAACTCATCTGAAATGCCTTGGATCCTGTGCTTGCCGACTTTGTGGCCGGTGGTCAGCGTGGGAGAGTTGGCCGGTTCTAGCGGATGGATTTTAATTTTTGGACAACAGGTTTTTAAAAAAGCTCCCACTCCCATGACGGTGCCACCCGTGCCCACGCCTGCCACAAAGGCCTCGGGGGTTGCGGAGTAATGTTTGAGCTGCCAGTAGATCTCAGGCCCAGTGGTCTCGAAGTGGGCCTCAACGTTGGACTGATTGGAAAATTGTCGCGGCAAAAAAGTATTGCCTTCACGCGCGGCCAGCTCTTCCGCCAGCTTGATACTGCCTAAAAAACCGCCGGCGTCTTTGGAAACCAATTCCACACAGGCGCCGAGAGCGCGAATAAGATTTTTTCTTTCTTCGCTCATCCAGTCTGGCATGAAAATGGTCACGGGGTGGCCTAAGGCGGCACCGATGGCGGAAAAAGAAAT
>JAHFAA010000507.1 GCA_023250775.1 Bdellovibrionales bacterium | reverse complement strand
ACTTTGCTTATGAAGAAAAGGACGTTCTCACCACCGTCATTTTGGGCCATGCAGAACTTGTCACCATCATGAAAGAAAAAGACGCCCTCTACGCCAAGGAGGATTTTAGCGACAAGGATGGGGAACGGACCGCCGAGTTGGAAGCACGCTTTGCCGAGCTAAGTGGCTGGGAGGCCGAGGCCAATGCCGGTTCTCTTTTGGCCGGATTGGGAGTGCCGACACCGCTGCATACCAAAAAGATGAAGGAATTATCGGGCGGAGAAAAGGTTAAGGTTCTCCTCGCCCAGGCGCTCTTTGGAAAACCAGAAATTCTTCTGCTCGATGAACCAACCAACGACCTTGATATTAAGGCCATCGCTTGGCTGGAAAAATTTATTATGGCGCAAGAGGAAAGCATCGTTCTGGTGGTTTCTCACGATCGACACTTTCTCAATAAAGTTTGTACGCATATCTGTGATATCGATTTTGCAAAAATAAAACTCTACGTCGGAAACTACGACTTTTGGTACAAGTCCAGCCAGCTGGCCCAGCGCCTGATCTCGGACCAAAACAAACGAACAGAAGAAAAGATCAAGGACTTGAAAGAATTTATCGCACGCTTTTCCGCCAATGCCTCCAAGTCGAAACAGGCCACCTCACGAAAGAAATTAATTGAAAAACTCACGATTGAGGACATCACTCCTTCAAGTCGTCGCTATCCTTACCTGGGCTTCAGACAAGACCGTGAGGCGGGAGATCAGCTATTACGAGTCGAGGGCCTCAATTTAGTGCGTGATGGGAAGAAAATCTTAAACAATGTTTCTTTTACTTTGAAAAAAGGTCAAAAGGTTGTTTTCCTGGCGAAATCCGAGGTTATTACCACTGACCTGCTTAAAATTTTGATGGGGGAACTCACGCCTGATTCCGGCAAAGTTGAGTGGGGAGTCACGACGTCGCGCGGTTATCTTCCCAATGACAATTCGGCCTTTTTTCAAGATGCCAAGCTCTCACTGATTGATTGGCTCAGACGCTTTTCCAAAGACCAAACCGAGACTTTCATCCGCGGCTTTCTAGGGCGAATGCTTTTTTCCGGCGAAGAGGCGCTTAAAATGTGCACAGTGCTCTCGGGTGGTGAGAAAGTGCGCTGTATGCTGTCTAAGATTTTGCTCAACAACGCCAACGTTCTCATCATGGACAACCCAACCAATCATTTAGACCTTGAAACGATTACCGCCTTAAACGAAGGTCTGGTGGAGTTTAAAGGCACAGTCCTTTTTACCTCTCACGATCATGAATTCATTCAAACCATCGCCACTCGCGTGATCTCCATCGAGGAAAAAGGTGTGCGCGATGAAGAGTGCAGCTACGATCAATTTATAGGGTACGAAGAATAGCTTGTGCGATCGACCATTCTCATGTAGCTTGCCGCATCAACCCTAACAGGAACCTTATGAGCTTTGAGCAATTTTCTTTGAATCCTCTTCTTTTGAAATCTGTCGCCGAACAAGGCTATGTCACGCCGACAGAAATCCAGGCAAAAGTCATTCCTCTGCTTTTAGCTGATGAAACCGATTTTATTGGCCAGGCGCAAACCGGAACGGGAAAAACGGCGGCCTTTGCTCTGCCCATTTTGGAAAAAATCGACCTCAAAGCACGCCATGTTCAGGCGCTCATCTTGGCACCTACACGTGAGTTGGCCAATCAAGTAAAAGAAGAACTTTGCAAACTTGGCAAACATCTTAAAGTTCGGGTTGAGGCGATCTTCGGCGGTACCTCCTACGATAAACAAATCTACGGCATTCGCCACGGCCATCCCCATATTATAGTCGGAACCCCCGGGCGCGTGATTGATCTTCTCGATCGCGGAATCCTCAAATTCGATCTCGTCAGTCACGTCATTTTAGATGAGGCCGACGAAATGCTGAATATGGGATTCCTGGAAGACGTCAATACCATTTTGAAAACCACCAACGAAAATAAACGCATTTGGATGTTTTCCGCCACCATGCCCAGGCCGATCGTCAGCATGATCAATACGCAATTTAAAAATCCCAAAATGGTTTCGATTCAAAAGAAAACCGTCAGCAATGCCGACATTGATCAGCATTATTATTCGATTCGCGAGCGCCATCATAAAGAGGCCCTCTGTCGCATTTTCGATATGACTCCCGATATTTACGGGCTCATTTTCTGTCGTACCCGATTGGAAACGCGCGACCTCGCCAACGAGCTCACGATGCGCGGGCATAAGATTGAAGTGCTCCACGGAGAGATGTCGCAAAAAGAACGTGACTTCGCCATGGGCCAGTTCAAGTCGAAAAAAACCCCTATTATGGTGTGCACGGATGTGGCAGCAAGGGGTATTGACGTCAACAATCTCACTCACGTCATCAACTATGGTTTGCCGCAAGAAATTGACTCTTATATTCATCGCATTGGTCGTACCGGACGGGCCGGCATGAAAGGTATCGCCATCACGATCTGCGATCCACGCGACATTTATAGCATTCGACGTTTAGAAAAAACCTTAGGGGTAACGATCACTCGCAAAGATCTTCCTTCTGTGGCCGATTTGAAGGCCATGAAAGTTCTGCGCGAGATTGAAAACATGGGACCGATCTTTACCGCTCTCCAAGACAAAAAAGGTGATTTTAAAACTGACGAAACTTTCGACCTGTTTAAAACTTATTTTGAGCATCTCACCAAAGAAGAGGCGCTGAAAATTCTTTTTACTTGGACTTTTAATAGCGAGCTCAAGCGCTTAAACGACATCGGGCCACTGCAGGAAGTAAAGGTGGAGGAAAGAGACCGGCACTTCACTC